>CACWJQ010000059.1 GCA_902761225.1 uncultured Lachnospiraceae bacterium
CATGATCTCGCCTATGGTCACTCCAATATCTGCACGGCTGCTGTACTTGAGCGCAAAGATCATCGCCCTTTCATGTGCTGATCATGTAGGAGGAGTAATAGGTAATAGTACCTATGTAACCTTTAATGGAGATATCACTTCTGAAGCATCTAATCTCACGGTTTCCGCAACAGGAAGCTATGCAGGCGGATGTATCGGAAGAATGGAATCCGGTAAGGTATCCGATACTGCGTCCATCACATATTCCGGAGCCTATTCAATAGTATCCGGAGCAGGTTATACAGGCGGATGTATCGGAACAGCCACAGGTGTCGGAAGTATTTCAGGAAAGATACTGCATACCGGAGATAATGCACATATAACCGGAACCGGTGAATATACCGGCGGGATCATTGGATATTCATACAACTGTAAGTTCTACGGTACAGAACTTGATTTTTCCGGTAATCATGCTGTTATTTCCGGAAAGGATCATACCGGAGGAATCATTGGAGGCTTCAGTACAGATAACAATAATAACAACGGAAGCATAAACGACCACTCAATCCTGACCTTCAGCGGAAATGGCTCTGCCATCTCCGGTAAGGCATATGTCGGAGGCGTCATCGGATATTCCACAGGATCGAACATTAACGGAACCACTGAATTAACCTACAAGCCCGAATGCTATGTTGCAGACGATGGAACCGATCATCCTTGCACGATCACAGGTACCGGAGATAATGTCGGCGGAGTCATTGGATATTTTGGCGGAGCAAATATTAACGACTCCGTTAATCTGTCATACCAGTCGATCGGTAAGGAAAGCTCTCCTTCCACGATCATCGGAACAGGCAATAATGTAGGCGGAATCTTAGGCCAGGTAAAAAATGGAGGATCAGGCAGGGGAACCAGATACCTTTACACCGGAGAATACACTTCCATCACCGGTAACGATAATGTCGGTGGAATGATCGGCGTTTCAGATACATTTAATAATGGAGCCACGATCACATTCCAACCCGTCTCAAAATGTGAAGTTACAGGCAAGAATTGTGTCGGTGGTATCGCAGGTCTTGGAATATCCCAGAAAGACAGCGGTAATCTCAGATACCAGCCCGTTATCAATCTCAGCGGATGCAAACTTGATGTAAAAGGCACCGGATATGTAGGTGGCGGTCTTGGATGGTCACAGAACAACTGCTGGTATTCCGGATCCACCATAACCGCAGACAACGGCTCAACGCTTTTCATACAGTCTACAGGCTCATCTGCAGGCGGAGACCTTGGTTATCTGACCGGCGGAAATGTCGGAGGCAGTACCTATATGACGATGAAATGTATCAACAGTTCGAACATCCAGATAAGCGGTGTTACTGCTGCAGGTGGTTTTATCGGAACGATTACTAAGTTCAACAAAGTCAATACTCCCAACCTTTCCATAACTGTGGATAGTTCTTCTACATTCAGTGTCAGTGCTTCAGGTACAGGTGCAGGCGCAGGAGGACTCGTAGGTATAAGCGAAGATACATTCGGAAGACAGGATACAGGGAATTTTAACCTTCCTTCCCAGTCAGACGGAACACGCGGTGAAGTAAGTATCAGTGCTCCCAACGGATTTGCAGGTGCTTTAATAGGTATCAATCGTGCCAAGTTCCAATCCAAAAAGGAAATGATCTATGTCGTATATATCGATCTGACAGATTCCCGTGGTACGATCACCGATCCCAGAGATTACCTGATAGGCAAGAGAGATACAGGAAATTCAGAAGATAATTTCGGATATTCCATTAACGGATCAACAGTAGCATATAACAAATAAACATTATGGAAGACTACACCCCCAGCGAAAATTCCAAAACAGTATTTTATGTCGATACTCCCTTCTCAAAGATCAAGCGCTTTGCGTGGCTTGTTCTTGTGGCAGCCCTTGTACTCGGTGGTATAATTGTATGGGCACATATCGGCGCAGGCGCGAGGACTGCTCTCGGCCATGCCAAGGATGTGCGTGTAGCACTGAAGCTCATATCACTTGAGTATTACGGCGGCGACGGTTCAATCTACGATCCCACCAGAGAAAACGGATTAGCTGATGATGCCATCACGAGACTAAGTGCCGTAATCTCCATTGACGGGGATCTGAAGCTGACCGGATGGGATTATGAGAACAACATCCCTCTCTCCTTCTCATACAGAGAGGATAAGTATCTCGTTGAGTACAAAGAGCTCGGACGCGGTGACGGTTCATACGGAATGAACGGTGACTGGAGCGTATATGTTGATTTCAAGGTGCTGGAATACAGCGCAGTGGACTGATCATATTAAAAAGCCTCCTGTGAGGCACAGAAAATAAGGCACACAGTTAGGAAGAAAAATCATGCCTGATTACAGAGTTGTAGCACAAAACGAAAAAGGAAAACAGGTCAAAGTCAGGGTAACTGCCTCAGACGAAAGAGAGCTGAAGAAAAGACTGAGTGAGAAGAAACAGACTCTCCTCTACTATGATGAGATTGCCAAGGCCGTTCCCCTGAAGCCTCTTAAAAAGTCTCAGCTGTCGGATTTCTGCAGACAGATCGGTGAGCTGATCAAATCCGGAATCTCAATCCTCAGAGCACTTGAGATACAGGGTGGTGACGAATCCATAACTCCATATGAAAAGGATCTCTATATGAGACTCAGGGACAGGGTCGTACAGGGTATTGCCCTGTCACAGGCGATGCAGGAGCTGACTCCCGCATTTCCTCCTCTCCTCATCAATATGTTCCGTGCCGCCGAATCCTCAGGTAATATGGATTCCACCGCACTAAGGCTTGCGGTGCAGTTCCAGAAGGAGAATGAGCTCGAATCCGAAGCAAAGAGCGCAATGGCATATCCCAAGATCCTGGGTGGCCTGCTCGTGGTGGTAGTCTTTGTAATTTTCGGATTCATCATGCCCCAGTTCGAAGATCTCTTTGCCGAGATGCCGGTCCTTCCGCTTCCCACAAGGATCCTTCTGGGGATCAGTGACTTCGTGGCAGCGTACTGGTATCTGCTGATAATCTTAGCAGCACTCATATGGATGTTCGGTGGCATGGTAGGAAGGATTCCTTCCGTAAGATATCAGATTGACAAGTTCAAGGTAAGAGGTCCCCTGGGGAAGCTCCAGAAGGTAATATATTCCGCAAGATTCGCCCGCACCATGAGTTCGCTCTACTCAGCGGGAATCCCGATAGACCAGTGTCTTAACATCGCACGTCAGACCATCGGCAATACGTATATAGAGCAGCAGTTTAACGAAGTCATCAAGACAGTACAGGCCGGCGGTCTTCTCTCCGATGCACTGGATCAGGTAGACGGATTCGTATCCAAGCTTACATCAGTTGTCCGTGTCGGAGAAGAAACAGGTTCACTTGACTCAATGCTCACAAGCGTTGCTGATAACCTCGATTTTGCATCTGAACAGGCTCTCCTGCGTATGGTTAAATACATCGAGCCTGTCATGATCATAATAATGGCTGTTATAGTCGGTGCCATAATCATCGGTGTCATCCTGCCGATATACCAGTCCTATTCCACCATCGGAGCAGGACAATAATTTAAAACAGGAGTGAAGAGATGTCCGTATCAGTATTTTTTTCCAACAAAAGCATTCAGGTCGTTGTCGGATCAAGCAAGGGAAAGCATATCTATATCGACAAGCTCATTGACGCACCAATGCCCGAAAATTCCATTCTGAACGGTGTCGTCATCGGAGACAGCGGTGAAGCCATAACCGCCAAGCTCAAGGAGATATGGGCGGCAAACAAGCTGAAGGGCGAAGTTGATCTTATCATAAACAGCCCGCAGCTTATTTCCAACCGCGTTGACATGCCTGTCATAAATAAGGTTAATAAGGCAACTGAGTACCTTGCCAAGCAGGCCTCGGATGAATTCGGAAGATTCGAGACTCCCATCAAGGGTTGGTATCTCATCGGAATGGACACCACCAACAAGCAGGATAAAAAGCAGCTTGTTGTAACTGAGGTTGCAGAGAGAAAATTCCTCGAGACCTATATCAAGATCTTCGCCGACGCAGGCATCACTCTTGCTTCCGTACATGACGGAGTCAATCTTGCAACCCAGATGCTGTCCACATGTATAGGAGGTTCAACTGCGATATACATGATCCGTGACGCACAGATGCTTGTCACGATCCTGTACGAGAACGGAAAATACTACTACAACACTCTGAAGAGACTGTTCCAGCAACCGGGAACAGAGGAGTTCGCACAGGAGATAAGAAGCAATATATCAGGTATCAAACAGTTCGCAACATCCAAGCATCTTACCACCACCATCACTGATGTGTATTTTGCAGGAATGAATCCCGACGAGGTCGGTATGCTGCAGAATTACCTGAGAGATGCAGAACCGGATATCTCTGTTCACGGCACCGTAGCTCCTTCCCATATCCACTTCAGAAAGTGGAATGACAAGCTTAATTCATTCGTATATCCCATCTCCGGGCTCATGATCCCGAAGACAGGATTTACCGTCCTGAAGGCTATAAAGCAGACAGAAAAAGGCTATACCCAGAAAAAGGCTGTAGCCCAGAAATCCGTGCCTGCCGTAATACTTGCGGCTGCACTTCTTCTCGTCACACTGTTCATGCTTGTCGTAAGACTCCATACAGCATCCAGGCTAAGGGAACTCGAAAGCTATAACTCAAGACCCGATGTGCTGCAGGCTGTTATGGAATACGATGACGCCATAAGGCAGTCCACATCACTGGGAGAACAGCAGGGCGGTCTTGATACTCTCCGTGCTTATCTGGACTCCTATCCCATCCCGGATTCTTCCATCAACAATGCGATAAGCAACGTAGCTGATAAGTACAGTGTTAATATCGAGTTCAACTCCTATGATGCAGGAAGCGGTGTCTTCTCCATCACAGCATCCTCACCTATAGTTGAAAACATCAACAAGTTCATTGCCGACCTCCTCTATATGGATATATTCGAGGATGTCGATTACACAGGCTACTCCTGGAATGAGAGTGATGAGACCTGGTCTATAAAGGTCATCTGCACTCTCAGCGGACAGAGCGAAAAGGAGGAGGATTAACATGGGTGCAACGCTTACAGAAAGAGATAAAAAGCTCCTGTATATACTCGTATTCATCATAATAATATTTATCTTCGGGTGGTGCCTGATAAGACCCCTTTACAGACATACGGTAGAGGATCAGGAGAAGATCGAGATTGCAGCATCACTTAAGTCTGCCAACGAAGCCAAGGTGATGGGTGTCGGTGCTGCAAGGGCTCTTACCGAGAAGTTCAGTGAGGACCTCGAGGAATCTACAGAAATCTACTATGATTACATGGACAGTTCCGAGATAGATAAGCTGGTGACCTCATACATCCTGAGAAAGGGACTCCTTGCAAGGGATCTGACCATCGCATTTCCTACCGGTTATGTATCCGAGTCTCCCTATGCATACTCTGATATCAAGGTTGTAAGTTCTTCTTCATCGATACAGGCTGCATCTCCTGAGGATACTACTGCTGCCGCCGAAGATGAAGAGATAAACAGCGGTGCATATTATAAAGAAGCTGTTGAAGCTTTCATCACCAGGCAGGAAGCTGCCGAAATGACCCTTATCCAGACTCCTACCGAGGCATATGCAAACGGTGCAAGAATGACATCCGGAACAGCAGGGTCAGGCATTCTCTGCGTCAAGCTGAGCATCGTTGTCGAGGGTGATAAGGAGGCCGAGCAGGCTATAATAGACGATCTCACTCACAATCCCTCGGTGCGTGTCACCGGATTCAACTGGGTGAAGCTCGATCCCCAGACCTTCATTCTTGAAGACGGCTCCGTATTTATAGTTGACAGTGAACTTACACAGCTCCATCTGTCAGTCAATCTCTATATGAAGGACATGACTGAGGAATAATGCTCTGCATCAGCTGAAATAAATATTTCCGATACGTGAAGTTTTAGGACTGCTTCTTTTAACGTACAGCAGATCCACACAATATATATTTTGGAGGAATTGGAATGGATACAGGCTCCTCAAAGAACATCCGAATAGGCGACCTGATGGTGGCTGCGGGATACATCGATGAATCCCAGCTGTCAGACGCCCTTCAGGCCCAGAAGGAATCCAAGAAGAGAATCGGTGAGATCCTTATCGAAAAGGGATATGTTACCGAGATGCAGATGCTCTATACACTGGGCAGCCGTATGGGACTGGAGGTTGTAGACCTCTCCACTTACCCCGTAGACAGCAATGCGGTCAAGACCATCCCCAGCCAGATGGCTCTTAACTATCATATGCTCCCCATAGCATTCAGAGATCAGACGCTGATCCTGGCTGTTAACGATCCCTTGGATTTCCTTAACATCGAGGACGTCAGACAGACCAGCGGTATGAACGTGGAGACCGTGCTGGCTGAAAAGCTTGCGATTGAAAATGCAATCAATTACTACTACGCCGAGGTTCAGACCAAGCGTGCCGCGCAGTCAGCTAACGAGCAGGTAGTATCTTCCGAAGTACGAGAGATGATCATTGATGCAGGTGCCGGTGCAGACGACGCCCCCATCATCAACCTGGTCAACTCCCTCCTGGACAAAGCCTATCAGGACAATGCTTCGGACGTACACATCGAGCCCTTCGAAAAGGAGATACATGTCCGTCTCCGTATGGATGGTGTCCTGATCGATTATATGACCCTTCAGAAGAATGTTCAGGGTTCCCTCGTCGCCCGTATCAAGATCATGTCAGAGCTTGATATCGCCGAAAAGAGAATCCCTCAGGACGGACACTTCAGGATCAAGATAAGGGATCAGATAGTCAACGTCAGAGTCTCCTGTATACCCACCGTTTTTGGCGAGAAGATATGTATGAGAATCCTTGCCAACAATTCCCAGATAGACAATCTCGGCACCTTCGGTATGGAGCAGGATAACTACGAGAAGTTCACCCATATGCTCGGATCACCCAACGGACTTATCTACATCACCGGACCTACAGGTTCAGGTAAGACCACCACACTGTACATGGCTCTCGGCTATGTATCCGACAGACCGGTCAATATCTCGACCATTGAAGACCCCGTCGAGAAGAACCTTCCAAGACTCAATCAGGTCCAGGTACATCCCGCAGCAGGTCTCACATTCGATGTAGGTCTCAGGGCACTCCTCAGACAGGACCCCGATATCATAATGGTAGGAGAAACGAGAGACGCAGAGACCGCCAGCATCTCACTCAGAGCCGCTATAACAGGTCACCTCGTCCTGTCAACTCTCCACACCAATGATGCAGTATCAACCATAATAAGACTGGTGGATATGGGCGCTGAACCCTATCTCCTCTCCTCTGCTCTGGTAGGCTCCATTGCCCAGCGTCTTATGAGAAAGGTATGCCCTTACTGCAGCAGGGTTACGGGACTCAATGATTATCAGAGAGCATTTGCCGGAAGGGATATGCCTAATGCCAGAACCGCCGTAGGATGCCCTAAATGCCACGGAACAGGCTACAGCGGAAGAATCGCCGTACACGAGGTGCTTTGCGTGGATCATGGCATCAGGAAGCTGATCTCGGAGGGAGCAAGCGCCGATGAGATCAAGAAATATGCCATCGAACAGCAGGGCATGAAGACCCTTAAGCAGGCCGGTCTCGAGTATGTTGAAAGAGGCATTACCACCATGGAGGAACTCGAGAAGATCGCATACAACGAATGATCTTCAGATGTTCAGCAATTAATCACGTATCTATATCGTGTAAGTTGTCAGAAATTTACAAAATTTTTATAATATTTTGTAAGAAAAACGTTTTCCAAAAACTAAACTATCTGATATAATTACCGATATAAATAATAGCAAGCGGGAAATACCGCACATCAAGGAGGAATAAATCATGAAGAAGAATAACAAAGGTTTCACACTCGTAGAACTCATCGTCGTGCTGGTAATTCTTGCAATACTGGCAGCAATCCTTACCCCTGCTCTCCTGGGATACATCGACAGAGCAAGAGCTGAGAAGGATTATTCAACCGCACAGACCATCAGAGTAGCAGCTCAGGCAGCTATCGACCAGGCTTATGGTGATGGATATAAGGCTGACGGCACCAATACAGTAACATCTATTGGCGACATGGATCAGACCGATTGGACCGCAAACAATACTACTACAGATAAATATGCCAAGCTTGTATTCGATCTTGCATCTGTAGACAAGGCTTCTAGCGAAACCGGCAAGGGAGTATGGAGCTTCAAATTCACATATCAGGATGGTATCATTCAGTCCGGCAGCGTTGTGATCAACGGAAGCACATATGTACTTAGTGGCGGTGCCTGGTCAGTATCCAACAACTAATCAGGAATAAAGTTCACAGCATAACTCCTATATAAGTGTTTAGAAAGGATCGCGGGTTCACATGAGCCCGCGATCTTTTTTTGCTCATTTTGACCTGCAATTTATTAACATTCTCCGCTCCGGTTGACTATGAAAAGTACAAAAGGTAAAATTGTTAGCGGTGAAAACGTTTCGCCGGCGCAAAAAAGATACCGGAAAAGTTCAACAGATTCGGAGGAGAATATGTCAGACACAAAAAAGCAGGTTCTCGGTGAGCAGGGCATTTACGATGCCAGATCTCTGGGAACGTCCAAAACAGTCATTCTTGGCCTTCAGCACATGTTCGCAATGTTCGGTTCCACTGTTCTCGTACCTGTCATCACAGGCTTAAGTGTATCCACTACCCTTCTTTTTGCAGGACTCGGAACACTGCTCTTCCACCTTATAACCAAGAAAAAGGTTCCGGCTTTCCTCGGTTCATCATTCGCATTCCTCACAGGATACGGCACCATAGCAGGTCTTGCGATCGCCAAGGCAAACGGCACCATGATGACTCCACAGGAGCTTCTCCCCTATGCATGCTTCGGTGTGGCACTTGCTGGACTTCTCTATCTTGTCCTGGCTTTCCTGTTCAGAGTATTCGGTGCTAACCGTGTCATGAAGTTCTTCCCTCCCATAGTAACCGGTCCCATCATCATCGCCATCGGTCTTATACTTTCCCCCAATGCGATCAACAGCTGCTTTACCAACTGGCCCATTGCTCTGGTAGCAATCCTTGTGATCATCATCTGTAATATCTGGGGAAAGGGAATGATCAAGATCCTTCCCATCCTCATCGGTGTTGTAGCTTCCTACACAGTAGCTGCCATCACAGGCAATGTAGATTTTTCCGGCGTAGCCGATGCTCCATGGATAGGCTTTCCCATAGAGTTCCAGCGCACTGTCTTCTCGATATTTACAGGGGAGCCCTTTAACGGCACACTGATCACCATGACTGCTGAAGGCGAGGTAGTCTCAACAGCCATCAACAGAACGGGGCTTCTCATCACTGCAGCCATCACACTCGTTCCCATCGCAATAGCAACAATGATGGAGCATATCGGCGATATATCCGCCATCTCATCAACCGTAGACCGCAACTACATCAAGGATCCCGGGCTTCACAGAACGCTTATGGGAGACGGACTTGCTACAACCTTCGCATCACTTTTCGGTGCACCGGCCAACACCACCTACGGTGAAAATACCGGCGTTCTCTCTCTTACCAAGGTATACGATCCCTTCGTCATAAGACTTGCTGCCTGTTTCGCCATCGTCATGTCATTCTGCCCTAAGTTCTCAGCCATCATCGAGGCAATGCCCTCCGCAACCATAGGAGGTATCTCGCTTGTCCTCTACGGAATGATCTCAGCGGTCGGTGTAAGAAACCTTGTTGAGACCCATGTGGACTTCTCAAAGAGCAGAAATGTCATCGTTGCAGCCCTCATCCTGGTGCTTTCCATCGGTATCCACTTCTCCGATGCAAAGGCCATCGGCTTCAGCATAGGCAAGGCACATATCGCGCTCTCAGGACTTGCAGTAGGTTCTCTTATCGGAATCCTCATGAACGCCATACTTCCGGGCAAGGATTACAATTTCAATGAAAATACCGGATCCGAAACCGGCGTCGACCTTTCCGGAATAAGCAAGAGCGAGATAAAGAGCAGCAACAATAAGAACAACAAGAGCAATAAGAAGAAAAAATAAAATCTCCTGACCTATATGGAAAACCACCGATCAAACGTCGGTGGTTTTTTTATGCCTGTATTTTTTTCAGTGAAAAGAAGATATAATCATGTATATGAAAAAGCCGGATATAAAAGCGGATTGAACTTCCCGTTACGTTAATGAACCCGGCAGGAACGGAGAAAAGCAGTGAACAGCATTTTCGGAATGAGTCTTTTAAATGCAGTTGTGATATGTCTTGCACTTCCGCTTATCGGGATTGCAGTAGAGTTTGTCTGTGCCCATCTGATCCGCAAGCTGACGCCTGCAGGGGCATATTTTCTCGTATATAATTATCTGACCATCCCCGGTGTCATGTGGCATGAACTTTCACATGCGCTCTTTGCTTTTGTCACGCTGGCAAAGGTCAATAAGATAGAGCTGTTCAAACCAAGAAACGGCTCTCTCGGAAGAGTCAATTTCACTCCGAGAGGACCGTATCTGCTTAGATGTCTTCAGCTTTCGCTGGCATCATGTGCCCCTGTC
>CACWJQ010000060.1 GCA_902761225.1 uncultured Lachnospiraceae bacterium
GATGGTTGATACAACCTTGGTGTCCATATCAAGAACGCCGCCTGCTTCTCTCTCCTTCTTCTGAAGATCGAGAACCTGTGCCCAAAGATCCTTGGTAGCCTGTGTAGGTCCTGCAAGGAAGCTCTCATCTCCGTCATAGGGATGATAGTTTCTCTGGATGAAGTCACGGACATTTACTTCTTTGTCCCACTTACCTGTTTTGAAATCCTGCCATTCAGGTCTTTCCATTTAGTAGTACCTCCTATAGATTTAAAAAAAGTTTTTTGTACGAAGCATTTTCTCAGGGAATTTTCGGATCTTTCAGGTTCAAAAAAGCCGCTGGGATCCCTTCGCATCAGTGAACTAATTATAGTTAAGATTGTATACAGAAGTCAAGGCAGAGCCGTGTACTTTATTACGTACAATCCCTTATAAAATGCGGATTTTTCGTGTATACAATGATACCGGGCATAGGTCTTAAAAAATAAAAAATTATATCCTGATAGCAAAAAACAGGTTGTTAAATGCATATGTGATGGGATATACTTTCTATTCGTACGAATGACAGGCCTTTATCAGGAGAGATCCTGATACATTAACAGGAGATATTATGGAAGAGATCAAAGATACAGAAGTACTTAATGAAGAAACCGCCGCAGAGAACGGCTCATCTGCCAAGGATGATCAGGTTCTCGAGGCTCACGGTATCACAGCGGACATGACCCTCGGAGAGATCATGCAGGTTAAGCCCGAGATAGTTCCCATCCTCATGGATGCAGGCATGCACTGTGTAAGCTGTCCCGCAGCGCTCATGGAGACTCTCGCAGAAGCTTCCATCGTACACGGCATTCCCGTTGACGAGCTGATGCAGTACATCAAGGAGAGGCTCGACCAGGAAGATGCGCAGAAAGAAGCGCAGTAAGCTTCAAACAGGCAAAATCTCTTAAGTCATGGCTGTCACGGATCAGGCACAAAAAAGCTCAGGTCATCCGACCTGAGCTTTTAGTTTACTTATCTTTGGATCAGTCCTGAGTATAAGGAAGAATAGCCATCTGACGTGCGCGCTTGATAGCTGTGGTAAGCTCTCTCTGATGCTTAGCGCAGTTTCCGGTTATACGGCGGGGAAGGATCTTGCCGCCTTCGCTGACATACTTACGGAGCTTTGCAGCATCCTTGTAGTCGATAACATTATCCTTACCGCAGAATACGCACACCTTTCTACGTCTGGCGTGCATTCCGCCTCTTCTTCTGGCCTGACCTTCAGGTTTTTCAGATTTGGTATATGCCATGATTGCCTCCTGCAATTGCAAACGTTAGTTTAGCTGAATGGGAGCTCTTCTACCAGACCGTCGGGGATGTTCATGAAATCATTTCCACCACCGTTAGAACCCTGAGAGGATGATCCGGAATTATATGATCCGCCATCCGATGAAGCATTCTTGCTCTCAGCAAACTCGATCTCTTCAACCATGATACGAACGCTGTATACCTTCTGGCCTTCCTTGTTGGTGTAGTTATCATTCTGGATTCTTCCGGTAACCACTACCTTGGTGCCCTTCTTAAGATATCTCTCAACGAACTCGGCCTGCTTGCCGAATGAAGTGCAGTTAAAGAAATCTGCGTCAGGCTCTCCTTCACGCTTGAATCTGCGATCCACCGCGATACTGAATCTTGCAAATGCGGTTCCGGATGCCGAACTGCTGACTTCGGGATCTCTGGTAAGTCTTCCAATCATTATAACTTTATTCATAGATTATTCTCCTTATGCTTCGTCCTGTCTAACGCATAAGTATCTGATGACGCCGTCCATGATCCTGATACGGTGTTCAATCTCAGCGATGGCATCGCCTTCTGCTTCAAAGTGAATGAAGTAGTAGAAGCCTTCTGTCATCTTCTCGATCTCGTAAGCGAGTTTCTTCTTGCCCCACTCGTCTACATCCGCGATCTTGCCGCCGAATCTCTCAACAAGTGCCTTGCACTTATCAACTACAGCGGTGCGTGCGTCGTCTTCGATCATAGCGCTGACAACGACAGCTAATTCATACTTGTTCATGCTGTTTACCTCCTTCTGGTCTCTGGCCCGCCTCTTAAAAGCGAGCAAGGAAAATATATCACGGACTTTCAATATATCATCAGGCTTCGCAATACGCAAGTATTTTTTTCAGTCCGTCACCACATACGGTTTTCGTATTCCTGCTCGTCGTCGTGATCATATTCATATCGGTTATGATTCTGATCTATAAGATCATATGCGCGCTCCTCGGAGAAATTGAACTCGCGGATGTGCTGAATGATGTTCTTTTCCTCATATATCTTCATATCGTTATCATAATAGTTGCAGTATCTGTCCCAGAGAGTGCCGTCTTCCTTAATAACGGGTGCGGCATCCGGATATGTCTCATAGATTATGAAGTGCTCGGGCACCTTCTCAAGCTGAAGATCGTAAGCCACGATCCACTTATCGGGGAAGGAGAATGCCAGGGCAAGGTACCATACAGTGACAAATACTGTGATGATACGGAAGAAAGGGATGCCCTGCTTATAGATACCTGCGGTAAGGATGGTGGTCCATACTGCAAGCACCACCAGCAGCCAAAGTACATAAACCCTGAGGTGGGACAGTCCGTATACTCCGACATAGAGATACATCCTGAGTGCGGAGGATGCGATCATCACGTAGGTGCAGAGACTTATTACGGTAAGGATCGCCTTGAGGACTTTATTGTCCGCAAAGTGTTTTTTACAAAATGACACCAGTATCAGGTTCAGGATGGTCACCGCAAGGAGCTGGTAGAAGCCTTCATGCGCGTATTCTGCGTAGGTGTATCCTCCGGGGAGTTCCATTTTTCCCACGAGATATACGAACTGGATGCCGCTGAATATAAGGTAGACAACCGCTATCAGCGAGTTAAAGGTTATGGCTACGACAGCATCGAATTTCTTTCCTTCTTTTTTCAGAGGAAAATTCTCAGCGGGGAGGCAGGCGGTCCAGCAGTAGAATGCGATGTATGCCAGGAACAGCTTGAATGGAACCCCGATGTAATCTTCATCTATCTCGGGAAGCTCGATGGCATCGAGAATGTCATTAATGATGTTGCCGAAGATGAGGTCCGCCGATGCAAGAAGTGCAAGGATCACGGCCAGAAGGGGTATGGCTATGAGAAGACCGAGGAGGACGGAGCGGAACTTCTTTTTACCTTCCGTCGGCTCTCCAGCGCTCTCTTTGCGGGCAACATAGCGGTCCCTGAAGGGCTTCTCCAGATGCTCAAGCGGAACAAGCAGTGCCTTTCCCATTTTGATCAGCTGGTCCGTCACCTCTGCGGCTTCCTGTCCGGAATAAACCTTAAGAAGAAGGCATATGAACAGGAGCAATATGCCAAAGCCGCTGCCCCACTGCAGATCCTCGGAGGCTGTCAGGCACTTATTTATTGAAAGCATCATCAGTGCGATGCAGTAGAACAGGTTGATGGTGATCTTACCTTCAAAATCCCTGATAAGGCTCCTGCCCATGGACCTGCAGTCCCAGGCAAGTATTCCCAGGGTTATGGCCATGAACACGGGATATGTGATGGAGGCGCGGTTCCTGTATAAAAGGATCACCGCCGACAGAGCCCATATGAGCGCTTTATTGAAGCACCGTTTATATCTGAACTGTTCCATTTAAGTTAATCTCCCTTTTTGTATTCCAGCAGGTCTCCGGGCTGGCAATCCAGCGCGCTGCACAGCTTACACAGCGTTCCTACCTTGATGGCCTTGGCCTTGCCGGTCTTGAGTATCGACATGTTGGCCGGAGTGATCCCCACCTTGTCGGCCAGCTCTCCCACGCTCATCTTTCTCTTTGCGAGCATTACATCTATGTTGAAAATGATCTGATCTTCCATGGCAGCCCTCCTATATGGTAAGGTCGTTCTCGGCCTTCATCTCGGCAGCCTTAAGCACCAGATGGGATAAAGCCGCGCATCCGACGGACACAGCCACGCCTACAAAATCTATCATCAGCGATCCCAGCACCACTCCGGGATGGCTCATGCTCAGGAACATATACACAACATTTCCTACCAGGAAAAATACCGTATCCCCCAGTGCCAGGTGCGCCATCTTCTTAAGATACGATGCGTTCTCCTGTGAAAACGACTTATCCTTCGAAATGTTGCCCGCTATCTTCCATCCGTACACCAGGAATATATAGCACGGCACCGCCGTCAGCAGCAGGAACACCAGCCACGGATAATACATCCAGGCCATCTCCGGATTATCCGCTGCAATATCCTTCCCTATCATCGGGATTATCCCCAGATAAAATATCGCTCCCACTACGGCGAACCCTATCAGGATCCCCTGTACCCACTTTGCAAGACTCTTCTGCGTCATCTCTCTGTATCCTCCTCTTTCTTTACGGTGCCTGACACCATAAACTTTTGTTTATGGTGCCAGGCACCATTAAATTTCTATAAACTTCACGGTTATGAATATACAGCTGTGATTATCATTTGTCAACAGAAATTTATCGCAACACGATATAATTATATTGAAACATAATGAAATATTATCGTAACAATTATGTAAATAAAGGGACGGTTCCTGCACAGGAACCGTCCCTTCCGTTTATCTGTTATCCGAACCGGAACTCAGTCTACTATACCGAATCCCAGCAGTATGAACTTCTTGCTTCCGTCAGTGATCCTGACCTCAACATCCCTCTCCTGTGAAGGGCCGCCTCTGAAGGCGATGAGAGCGTTACAGTGCTGCCAGCCGATGATGTGAGGATCTATATCCAGCTTCTTCTCACCGTCAACGTACACCTCGGCACATCCCACATCTATGGAAGCCGAATCCATGTATGCGATCACCAGGGCACTGAACTTCATCCTTGCCCTGAACACCGTCTCACCGTTGCAGTCATAGAGCCAGTTGTTGGGGAATTCCGGAGAAACCTGCGCATCCAGATCCCGCTCTGCATGCTGGACCTCGTCGCTGTGCTTATCGAACCCTCCCATATCGTAGGAGATCACAGCAGGACACTGGTCGATATTAGCCCTGTCAACAAGATAAATGCTTTCAAACTCCGCACCCTTGGGAGGTGTGATGCCGCTTATATCCAGATCTGCCTCGTCGTCCGATCCGTCAGCTGTCCTGAACATATTGATAAGTCCGTCAGCCATTATGCGGTGTCCCACATTGGTGGGATGATACATGTCATAGAAATAGCGGTTCTTGCTTACGACTCCGCCCTCTTCCTCGCTCAGATAGAACTGGTCATAAACCGCATCCCTGATGCTGACCATGGGAAGGTTATATGCTTCGCCCACGCATTTAAGTCTGTCCTGAAGATTGTATCCGTCGACAAAAACAGAATAAAGCAGCACCACCGCAGGCTTCTGAGGACTGTTGTATATCCTCCTTACAAGAGAATCGAAGAACTCTCCCTTGGTCTCATCGCCTTCGTCATTGACTGCGAATTCCACTACCACCACATCCGGAGTCCTCTCACCATAGTGAAGGACATCTGCTTCGTAACGGAGTATTCCAACCTCTGAAGGAGTGCCGCCCACTCCTGCCTTGGTATATATGACATTATCGTCATATCCCCTGCCTGCGATATCACAGAATCCCTTGAACGCCTTATATGCATAGCACTCGATGTTGATGGGGATTGCTCCCGCGCCCTGTGTTATGGATCCGCCTATGAAGGATACGTAAGTCTTCTCTCCTCTCCTTGCCTTATCGATCGCAGCCTTGAGTCTGTGGATGTTGCCCTTCTGCATGAGAGACTTTCCGATCATGTTCTTATAGGCGCTGCTCGTGATATCAACTTCCTTGTCTTCCTTCTGCTCGGGAGCAGTATATCCGTCATTCAGATACAAAGCCACCGTAGCCTTCGCAGCGATGCCGGATTCAGGAAATTCGAAGCGGATCTGGCCGGTCACATTATCGTCATCGGACCACTCATACTTGTCCAGCTCCATGACCATCTCCATGCCGTCCGAATCAAGATCCATGGCGATGGTAGTACCCGTCTTATAAGGATCGGTCTTACCGTACATCTGAAAACAGAACTTAACCTTAACAGGATCACCCGCCTTACGTACGGCAACGCCGATGCTGTGCACCTGCTTTCTAAAGCCTTCCGTGGTAAAAAGCTCCTTCAGCATCTCTTCGTCTTCAAGGTTTCCCACCAGCTTCGCACTGGCCGCAAGCCTTCCGTCACTTTCAAATATGAACTGCACTCCCGTACCGTCCGGCTGCGGATTGGCGCATATATCCTTATCCCTCATTATGTAGTAAAAGGGCCTCTTAGCTGTAGGATCCTTGGGTGCCACAGGGCCTCTGGATTCTGCCATTTTCAATTCCTCCTTAAATCTGTATCTGTGAAAAAACTTTTCCAATGGGCGCTGCTATGACCAGATCCGCATGTGCATCCCTCGACGTGGGAGCCATGTTCACCACCACCAGCTTATCGCCCTTAAAGTAATCTATAAGTCCCGCAGCAGGATAGACCGCAAGGGATGTTCCTCCGATGATCAGAACCTGCGCATTTGAGATATAATGCACAGACTTCTGCAGGGTATCCATGTTCAGCCCTTCCTCGTAAAGTACCACATCCGGCTTGATATCACCTCCGCACTTTGCGCACTTCGGCACATCGTCCGTTGATTCCGCAATATAATCTATATCATAGAACTCCCCGCATTTAATGCAGTAATTGCGCAGGGTGGAGCCGTGAAGCTCCAGCACCTCTTTGCTTCCTGCAGCCTGGTGGAGTCCGTCAATGTTCTGGGTTATCACCGCCTTCACCTTGCCGGCTTTTTCTAGTTCCGCAAGCTTGATATGGGCGGCGTTGGGCTTCGCACTCTTACATATGAGCTTATCCCTGTAGAATCTGTAGAACTCTGCAGTATGCTTTACATAGAATGTATGTGACAGTATCGTCTCCGGAGGATAGTCATACTTCTGATTGTAGAGACCATCGACACTTCTGAAATCCGGGATCCCGCTTTCCGTCGATACGCCGGCTCCGCCGAAAAAGACAATGTTGTCATATTTTTTTATTATCTCATTAAGCTCCGCGATCTCTTTTTCGCAGTTTTTCTCTTCCATACTCCCTCCTTCTACATAATTATCATCTAAACTGTTTTCCGTCATATAAGGGCCTTCCCCGCAAGGAAGGCCCTTTCTCTATATTCATCTTCCGGTGTCTTACATGATCTTCTTGAAAGCGGGCACGAATACGGGGAAGGTTCTCTCACCCTTAATGGACTTTCCGGAAGCAACAGATACTTCCTTATCCATGATGGTGTATTCGATGTCGCAGTTTCCGGCGATCACGGTATCCTGCATAAGTATGCAGTTTCTGATGCGTGTTCCCTTTCCCACATGTACGCCTCTGAAGAGCACGCAGTTTTCAACCTCACCTTCGATGACACATCCGTCAGCGATAAGGCTGTTGGAAACCTTGGAACCTGTGCAGTATCTGGCAGGGTTGTCATCTCTTACTGTGGTGTAGACATTGGTTCCGTCGAAAAGTTCCTTGAGATTCTCCGGATTGAGAAGCTTCATGTTCTCTTCGAAGTAGCTCACCATATCGGTGATCCTTGCGGAATATCCCTTGAACTCGTAACCGCATATCCTGGAGGTCTCGATCATCGGAGCAAGAACATCTCTCTCGTAAAAAACATGTCCCTGCGCATATGCTCTCTCAATCTGAGATATGAGCTTCTCCCTGTCAACAAGGTAGAGGTTCATGGAAAGATTCTGAGGACCGTACTCCTTGGAGTTGGTATTGATGGATGTAACCCTGTTGCCGTCCAGATCAAGAGTATAGTACAGATCTGTGGTCTGTGTGGTCTGAAGGTTCATGAAGCCATAAGGGATGGGCTCATTCTTGTAAGCTATGGTAACGTCTGCGCCGCTCTCCACATGTGCACGGATCATATCTGCAAAATCAAACCTGCATGCGATATTGGAATCCGTCATGAACACATACTGCTCCTTGCAGCCCTTGAGGAATTCAATGATACTTGCAACAGCCTCCACACGTCCGTTGTACACCTTGATGCCCTTCTCGGCATAAGGAGGAACGATGTTGAGTCCGCCGTTTTTTCTGACAAGGTCCCAGGGCCTTCCGCTTCCCAGGTGCCTCATGAGAGATCTGTAGTTCTTCTTTACAATGATCGATACATTATTGATACCGCAGTCAACAAGTGATGAAAGGGTAAAGTCGATCAGTCTGTATCTTCCCGCAAAAGGGATCGAAGCCATAAGGCGTTCGTTCACAAGTGAGGGAACTTCATTATCGTAGCTGTTGGCAAAAATAACAGCTACAGCATCGTGTTTATTCTTCAGCATTTTCCGCCCTCCTCAACATCTTCCTTGACCATGGCGGTACCACTGATAACGGCTCTGGCACCTACTTTGACACACGGTCCTACGGTGGCAACATTCTTCTCATTGCCCGGGGACGGCTTCTCACCTACTACCGCATTCTCACCGATAACAGCGCCTTCACCAATGATACAGTGCATCACCTTTGCGCCCTTCGATATCTTTACATTGCCCATGACGACGGCATCTTCCACAACAGCGCCCTCTTCGACCTCAACACCCGCAAAGAGGATCGAGTGCTTTACATTACCGAATACACGGCAACCGTTGGTGAGCATCGCATTGTCTATCACCGCACCTGCAGCGATATACTGTGCAGCCTTTCCTGAGGATCTTGAATAGATCTTCCAGTCGTCATCGAAAAGATTGATGCCGCTGCTCTCGGGATTGAGAACCTCCATATTGGCTTCCCAAAGTGAGGAGATGGTTCCTACATCCTTCCAGTATCCCTTGAAGCGGTAAGCATACATCTTCTTGCCATCACGAAGGAGTGCGGGAAGAATGTCGTTACCGAAGTCGTTGGATGATTCCGGATTGGCTTCGTCTGCCTCGAGGTATTTTTCAAGGACATCAAAATTAAAAATATAGATTCCCATGGATGCCAGATTGCTCTTGGGCTCCTTGGGCTTTTCCTGGAACTCGCTGATACGATCGTCGCTGTCCGTTACCATGAGTCCGAAACGGCTCGCCTCATCCCATGGCACTTCCATGACAGCAACGGAAAAATCAGCTCCCTTAGCCTTGTGGAACTCAAGGAAGTCGTTGTAATCCTGCTTGCAGATCTGGTCACCGGAAAGAATGATGACATACTCGGGATCATATCTTCTGAGGAAGCTCAGATTCTGATAAATGGCATTGGCAGTTCCCTTGTACCAGTCGGAATTCTTAGCCTGCTGATAGGGAGGAAGGACATGAACACCTCCGTGAAGTCTGTCCAGATCCCAGGGCTGTCCGTGTCCGATATACTCGTTGAGAACAAGCGGCTGATACTGCGTAAGGATACCGACAGTGTCGATACCGGAATTAACACAGTTAGAAAGAGGGAAATCAATAATGCGATACTTACCGCCGAAAGGCACAGCCGGTTTAGCCAGCTTATCCGTCAGCGCATAGAGTCTCGATCCCTGTCCCCCGGCAAGGATCATAGCTACCATTTCCTTTGCCATATATGCGTCTCCTTAAAAAATTTAGCCTATAAAAATACCTGACTATAGACCATATTATTTTATCATGTGTGGTAAATTTTCACAATAAGAGGCGTGTTTTCTGACGTTTTTTGTAAGATGTGCGCAAAAGAATACGTTTTTTTCGTTGAAAGATTTAAAAACAAACCGCGAGGATCTCCTGTGCACCATACTTGTTATGTTCCCGCTTATATATTATAATTTCAGCGTTTGAATAAAACACACCATACAAACGGAGGGAAAACATGTTAACTATCGTATTACTGGTACTCGGCATCTGTATGATTGCCATACCCAAGAAGTGCACCAAGAAGGACAGACAGGACGATCCTGAAGCAGTAAAGAAGACCAGAATTATGGGAATCGTTTGTGTTGTAGTTGCCATAATCTGGGAAGTAGTTGCTTACTTTGTTTTATCACCGAATTCATAGGCAGGTATGTTTCAAAGTAATATTCAGATGTCAGATCACCCCCGAGCCTTTCAATGGTCCGGGGGTGATTTTTTATTCCACGTTATTATTTTTTAAGTAACTGAAATATCTGTTCAGTTCCTGTTCTACGTCGTATGCCTTTAATGATCCTATAGCACTGTTACCGCATATCCTGTCCATTTCTATGCCGCTATGGATATAATCTTTCATACCCTGGATACTTGCGCCCTCAGGCAGACCAGAATCACGGATACCATATGTTTCACTGAACCACGCATCGGTATATGCCACAAGTTCGGGATTTTCTCTCAGATATTCTCCTCCGCAGATCTCGTTAACAAGTCTTGCAAATTCAGCCCATTCTTCGGGAAATTCGTTAAATCCGCGAAAATACATTCTGCCGTAGTATCCGCCTCTGGTCCTGTACGTAATCTCAACTTTATATGCAAAATCACCACTATATTTTATAATACTTTGTTCCTTAGCAGCGGATGCGGCATCAAGAAGGGCTTCCAGTTCTTTCCGGGAAACCTCCGTAACATCCTTTCCGTTTTCTATTGTGATCACTTCCGAATATCCGTACAGGTTTCCGGCTGAGCCTGCCGGAACCAGTGTCAATGCCTGTCCCGGGTATTCAAGCGCATTTACAACGTCAGGATGCAGATCTGAGGTTATAACCTGAATCTGGCTGAGCTCCATGGGAGTATCATTCCATTTATTTACAGCTATTTTGACAACGATCACGCCACATACAGTCACAGCAATGGCGCCTATGATCACAAGCACCTTTTTTGCATATCCGTTTTTAATACAGAGGATAACAAAAATGATGAATGTTACGGCAACCAGGGTGATAAGAACCATTATAAAAGAAAATGCTTTTTCGGGCTCCGGTGCCCTGTTAGGATCATCTGCGGTAGTCAGGGGATAAAAATAGGTGATGCTCCAGTACCGCCCAAAATACTGAACGCACTCGCCACCCTGAGAAGTGAAAGCAAAGGGAATAAAACCAACCCAGACACATGCCGATTCAAAGAACAGGTAAATTATGTTAAGGCAAAAGGAGTAAAGAAAAGAACGCAAAATAATAGCAGGAATTCCCAGATCATTTCTTCTGAGACCATCTTTGATTTTTTTTCCAAGATCATGAATGCTCATACCCTATCCTCCAAAGCTCTTACTCTAACATTTTCTCAAGTTCATCGAGTGCTTCACGATTTTCGATGTGATAGACATCATCACGGTGAATCAGATATTCTCCAACAATTTTGTAATCATTGATCTTTCCGTTTTCATCGGTAAATGACAGTACCGTATAATTCTCCGCCATGGCAAGTTCCGATCTGTCTTCATCAACCATCATAACTTCCAGTTCATGCATGGCATCCACATACTTTTCTACATCTCCGGGATCAGTCAGATGAACAGCCTCCTCACCCGGCTGCGAGCCGGTAATATCTACTGAGATCATCTGAGGCTCAAGGAAGGCAAGCATGAAATCATCCGGTTCAGGGCCGGAATCATCAAGCAGCAGATATCTTCCGGTAGGATCGAAATAGATCTGCCATTTACTGAAGGCACCATCTCCGGCGTCCTTCCATATCCCGCCTTCCGAACATTCCTCCGGATACAGACAGGTCCTGAATACCTGGAAGCAGCTGTAATACGTATTAACTCCTCTGATATATGGAATACGAACAGTACAGCTGTAATCGCTCACTCCGTTATCATCGCCAAATGACAGTTCACCAAACTCTGAAAATCCCTCGCAGTATTCCCTGAATTCCGAATCCGAACTTTCGATAAGCAGGTTGCGATCGCATACATATTCCCAAAACCACACAGCCGTACCGCTTGGAGATTGTCTGTATGACCTGTATGTCACGTCCGAATCAGGATCATAAACCGGTCCCCTTAGGATTATTCCCCTGTCAGATACGCTATCAGGAATATCTTCGCTGATCGTTCTTTCATGAACAGCCGGAACCGGAGGAGCAGAATAAGACTGATCATATTCATAATCATTGTGTCCGGTATTTGAATGCAGATCATGGAAAACCGCCTTCTGCAAAACCAGGTACAGCACCAGACCGCATAAACCGGAAAGAGCTACACATATGCCAAGTATCTTCAAGATTCTGTTCATTACGTTCCCTCATAAAACTTGTATATGTCAGATGGTCAGCGTAAGGATCATGCTTTATCTGTTCAAACATATAGACGACTTCGATTGCGCCCAAGTCACTTACCAAACAGATAAACCCCATCTGCTGTGTTCATATAGCAGCATTTTAATTCCATACGAACAATACCATATAAAGATTTATCAGCTTAATACATTGTATCATGGCATTCAGTATTTCTAAAACAGCCTGTGCATCCTCTGACCTGTCCACATGGATCTTATACATGTAAAAAAAATACATCCCGCCAAGGATGTATTCTTAAGAGGTGCCAGTCGGATTTGAACCAACGATCAGGGAGTTGCAGTCCCACGCCTTACCACTTGGCTATGGCACCATATTCGATTATCTGAGTCCTGAGGAACTCCTGAGCTCCCCAAGTAGGACTCGAACCTACGACACTTCGGTTAACAGCCGAATGCTCTACCGACTGAGCTATTGAGGAATAAGAAACACTGATATATTTTATAATAAAACAAATTCCCTGTAAAGCAGGGAATAGGTCTTATTTCGAATTTATTCATTCCTTCAAAACCGAAACCGATACGAACATCTCATCCACCTTATCAGCGCCAGCTGATAAGCTAAGTTCCGCTCGCGGAACTTTTGTTCTAGTCAACTACAGGATAAGCCTTCGACCTATTAGTAAATGTCAGCTGAGAGCATTACTGCTCTTACACACCATTCCTATCTACCTCATACTCTCTAAGGGGTC
>CACWJQ010000061.1 GCA_902761225.1 uncultured Lachnospiraceae bacterium
ATATCTTGAAAATATGGATGATATCGATGTAAGGCTTCTTGCTGAAAGTGGTCTGCTTGCAGATGTCGGTAAGCTGATCACGGATGATCCTGATATGGATCTTGATGATTATGCGATAAATGTATTTGAAGCAGCTTCAATCGATGGCAAGCTTTTCCAGGTAATCCCCGGCTTTAATGTTGAAACTGTGATAGGATCCGCAAACTATATGAGCGGATATGAAAACTGGATGGTGGATGATTTTCTGGCTTTGGATGAAGAACTGAGGGCATCCGGCTCCCATATGTTCGATCCATTTGTAACCAGAGAGAGATTCGTGGATGAGATGATGCATATCACAGGATCATCCTGGGTTAATCTGGATGCGGGAACCTGTGACTTTACCGATCCTTCATTCATGAAGCTCCTCGGATATGCCCTGTCATTAAGTGAATATTACAGTACCGACGGATATGGCAACGATTATTGGGAAAAAGAAGCTGAACTTCGTGAAAACGGAAACATAAGGCTGGCTTTTACCCGAATAACAAGACCTGTATACATGGTCTCCAACGGATACTCCACCTTCAATGAAAAGCCGGTTATTGTAGGATTTCCGTCTCCTGATTCGGAAGGATCTGCCATCTATTATGATTATAATATGCTGTTAAAAGCTGATTCTGAGCATCTGTCGGAAGCCTGGGATCTTGTAAAGAGATTCCTTCTGCCTGAATACCAGGAGGATAGTTACGGAATGCCGGTATTGCTCGAGTGCCTTGAACAGCAGGTGGCAGACTGTAATGAGGATGTTACCACCATTGATGAAAATGGCGACAGTGTTACCGGGCCTCTTACATATTACTTTAATGATGAGGAGTACGAAGTCCCTGAGCTTAGTGACAGTGAACTAAAGCAATACTATGATCAGCTTCTGTCTGTAAGCAGCCTGTATTTTACAGACACTGTTATCATAGACATGGTCAAGACCGCTGTGTCCGAAGGCAGCATACAGGGTAAAACCCCTGAAGAGATAGCATCACAGCTGCAGCTCCAGGTACTCGACTATCTCAGAGAAAAATAATTTATGGTAATTTTATGGTGCCAGGCACCATTAAATTTCTATAAAATAGGCTGTAGGACTTGCATTTATACGGTTCTTATGGTATAAATACATAGTTTGAGAGGTTAATGATCTTCAGTTCTTGGGGAATTTGTAAATAGAGTGGATCATGAACCGCAGATCATCAAAGCATTATAAGTGAGGTTATTAAATGGGCGCACTTCGTTTGATATTAACTATACTTTTCATAATTGACTGCCTGGTTCTTACAGTGGTAGTACTTATGCAGGAAGGCAAGTCCCAGGGACTTGGAGCGATTGCCGGAGCAGCAGAGAGCTACTGGGGTAAGAATAAGGGACGCAGCATGGAAGGTGCTCTTGTGAAGATCACCAGAGTGCTGGCTGTAGGATTTATCCTTCTTGCCATCGTGCTGAACATTCCTTTGATAAAATAAACCGGATTTCGGGCGTCCGTTCAGACGGGCGCCCTTTTTTTGACTATGAAGAAAAAAGGTAATTACGGAAAAATAAATAAGACATCGTCCGTAAAACAGGTACAGCCTGTCATCAGACGCAAGCGTCAGACGAAGCTTAAGAACGGAAAGGGTAAACTTTACCGTTATGATGGCATATTCTATGCCACCGACAAGGGTTACGGATTTGTAAGGGTTGAGGGAATCTCCGGAGATGTGTTCATTTCCGAGAGGTTTACTAACTATGCATTCCAGGGTGATAAGGTGACCATAGAGCTTCTGACCCCCGGACCGCTTGAAGAAGATACTTCAGCTTACTCTAATAAAACCGGTACACCGGATAAAAAGAAGGGACATGATGATACTTCGAAAGGAAAGAATAAGCGTGGCGGCTCTGATGGTAGTATTAGAGATCTCGCTCAGAGAAAAAGCCGCGAGGGTAAGGTCATCAAGATCCTTGAGCATACCATAACCCGTATAGTCGGAACATTTGAAGAGATAAGGAACGGATACGGATTTGTCATACCGGATAAGGGGACGCTGGCTTCGGATCTGTTTATTCCAAAGGGCAGCACAGGAGGTGCTGTAACCGGTCAGAAGGTGCTTGCAGAGATTGCTGATTACGGTGAGTTCAAGAGATCTCCTGAAGGTGAGATCGTTCAGATAATCGGAAACAGTGACGATCCATTTACGGATGAGCTCGGTGTGACGCTGGCTCTTGGACTTAAGGATGCTTTTCCAGAAGAAGCAGTTAAGCTTTGCGACGATATCTGCGGAGACGGCACAATAGAAGGCAGTGCCTCTGCAGGAGAGCTTGATGATCTGTATGAGATAGATAAACTCTCTGATGTCTTCAGTGAATCTTTTTCCGGTAGGGGAAAGAGACTGGATATCCGTAAGATACTGGTTTTTACCATTGACGGTGACGATTCCAAGGACTTCGATGATGCTGTAAGCCTTGAAAAATGCGGTGATGCATTTGTTCTCGGAGTACATATTGCGGATGTGTCGGAATATGTTACAGAAGGGTCGGCGCTTGATATAGAGGCGCTTGAAAGAGGATGCAGTGTGTATTTTCCCGGAAGCGTTCTTCCCATGCTTCCTGAGAAGCTTTCCAACGGGCTCTGTTCACTTAACCCGGATGAGGACAGGCTTGCTCTTTCATGCATCATGCTTGTTGAGCCTTCCGGCAAAGTAAAGGATCACTATATTACCGAAACGCTGATACGTTCATCCATGAGGATGACTTACAGCGGGGTAGATGAAGTATTAAGCTGTATTTTAGACAGTGATCCTGATAACGATCGTGCTTCGGATCACGAAGTTTTGTCTCATGAAAATGACAAAGCTGCAGCTGAGGCTAATAAGAAGACAATAGGTGATAATGACCCTGCAGTGGCATATTCAAAACATGAGAAAGAAGCTTTACTTACAGGCTTAGCATATGATAAGACATATCACGGTTTTGAATCTGTGCTTGGGGAGATGTACGATCTTTCAAGAGCTCTGCGGTCGAGACGCTTTTCCAAGGGTTCTGTAGATTTCGACATAAATGAGTGCGAGATCTATGTGGACGAAAACGGCAAGGTTACTGATATCAGAATGCGTGAAGCAAGCAGATCAAGATCACTTATTGAAGAGTTCATGCTTCTTGCCAATAAGACTGTTGCGAAGCATTTTTACAAGATGAAGGTTCCCTTTGCATACAGGATCCACGAAGATCCGGATGCCATGAAGATAAAGGAACTGCTTGACACCGTAAAGAAGCTCGGTATATCCGTTCCCGGAAAAATATATAAGAAAGCGGCTTCTGATACAGAGGAAAGTATTATCACATCCGCTGAAATTGCCGAGATCCTTGAGTCTTCAGAAGGCACTCCTTTTGAAATGCTGGTAAGGACTCTTGCCCTCAGGAGCATGCAGAGAGCCAAGTATGATCCCGAATGTCTCGGACATTTTGGTCTTGCCTTTAAATATTACTGTCACTTTACATCACCGATCAGAAGATATCCGGACCTGCAGATCCACAGGATCATAAAGGATGCACTTAATGGCAGGATGAATGCGCAGCTGAAGGAACACTACGCCGATATACTTTCGGAAGTCTGTCATAAGTCATCTGTCTGTGAAAGAAGAGCACAGGAAGCTGAAAATCAGGTGGACCGCCTTAAGCAGATCAGGTACATGTCGGATCATATGGGAGAGGAGTTCGATGGTATCATTTCGGGTGTCACCAGATATGGCGTATATGTAAGACTGGATAATACCATCGAGGGTATGATATCGGTTTATGATCTTCCTCATGACGATTATTCCTATGATGAGTCACTTTTAAGGCTTACAGGCAGGAGAAGCAGGAAATTCTATTCCGTTGGAATGAAGATCCGTGTAAAGGTATGTGCCTGTGATCTTGACCAGAGGGTGATCGATTTTGTTCCGGCATAACAATAAGGATTACTTATGATCAGTGAGACTTCGGATAAATCTGATACCGATGATATTTTTGTTTATTTAAAGAGAAAGCCGGAATTGTGATTTGTCCTTGTTAAGTCAATGTGAAGATAGTATATTTATATATGTTTTGAATTGTGGTATTTGATCATATATAAGACAATATTGAACTTTCAGTTGATTGAATATCCTTCGTAAAAGTGTTTATATTATAGTATGGCTACAGAAAAAGAGCACACAAAGCTCATTGCAAACAATAAAAAAGCGTTCCATGACTACTTTATCGAAGAGCAGTATGAGTGCGGTATAGTGCTTGTGGGTACCGAGGTTAAGGCCATGCGCATGGGCAAATGTTCCATCAAGGAATCCTGGGTCCGTATCGAAAACGGTGAGCTTTGGATCATGGGAATGAATATCTCTCCCTATGAGAAGGGTAATATCTTCAATGTTGATCCTCTCCGCGTACGCAAGCTCCTGATGCACAGGTCCGAGATAGTAAAGCTGGACAATAAAGTTTCCCGTGACGGATACACACTGGTTCCACTTGATGTATACTTTTCAAAGGGAAGGGCCAAGGTCCGCATAGGTCTTGCAAAGGGTAAGAAACTATACGACAAGCGTGAGACCATAGCCAAGAAGGACCGTGCACGTGAGGCGGCACGTGATTTCAAGGTTAATATCAGACAGTAGTGGATTAAGATGAAAGTCGGGGACAGTTCCATTGTTCATTCAGAACCTCCGATCATTAGATCCGGTTAATGTCCGGCAGATTCTGCCGATATTATATATGTGTTCCTTACAATTTAACATGGGGTAGTTAAGGTTTCGACAGGGAATTTGAAACTGGAGAAGCTGTCCGGTGCGAACCGTTAATCGCAACCTAAAATAAACGCTGATAACAATCAGTACGCACTCGCTGCCTAATCCGCAGCGCGTGACGCCCTCTATATAGGGCTCGTCGGCCCATTGCACTCACGCTTTGGGGTTCCGGCGTCGCATCGTGAGAAACGTTATGCAGTAAGCTTTGCCTGCATAGACGTATTATGAAGCTACCTCTTAAGTAAGCTTGTCAGAAGCGCTTATCTAAGAGGGAACGTGCCTGCAGAAGGCGAAGAGAACTGACTATGACAGTAGAAGGACAGGGGGATGGTTCTTTGGACACGGGTTCGACTCCCGTCTACTCCACTCTGAACATCGCAGACTCTATCCTGGGTGATTTATTCATATGTACAGGGATGTGTTTGCGAAAAAAATAGCAGGGTTCATTCCCTGCTATTTTTTTGAATATCAGGCTATTCAACTTTCGCGTTCACATTTGATCAAGCGGACTTACTGTCATCGTAAATTCAGGGGCTTTTTTCTTAAGTCTTATCCTGTGCAGATCGTGATCCCAGGAAAGCCTGAGGCGTGCATCGGTGATAGGAAGAGTTTCATTTGCCATTACTGATGCGCCATCAAAGCATATCCCGGCATTTCCAAGCTTAAATATTCCGGGATCATCCGTAGCTCTGATTTCTTCATATGTAATAAAATTCAAAATTACATCATCATAATCTGAGACGTCAGTAAGTGTGACTGTCTCTGAAGAAGCGTCCAGTGTTATCTTTCGTATATAATATTTATTATCTGAAGCTGTATCCTGAAGAGGATATGCATCTTCAATATGCATGGATATATTTTTTATCTCACCATTAAGATCACAGTTCACATCTGTTGCACGGTACTTACTGCCGGCTTTCTGATCTGTTTCGTTAATGGTTGGAAGATTATGAAATCCGGATTGCATGGTCCAGATATCATATCTGTGGTCTGAGAAAGTCTTTTGTGAATATGTCTCGACACCTATGTCTACGAACACAGGCTGCCCATCCATATAGAGTATGAAGCTTCCCGTATCGTTATGATTGTGGTTATCTGCATTGTCCCCTGACTTTGCGGCAAGGACAAATCGGGACGACCTTGCAACCATCAGACCGACGCTGGGATAGTAGATATCGTCAGGAACAGGGGAAGCCTTGCCTGCCATATTCTCATGGAATTGCAGTACTTCCTTTGACGATGCGGCAGTAAGGACTCTTAAGTACAGATTAAGCTTCTGGCTTTCATCCTCAAACGGATCACCTTCATTTGTATCATAATAAAAGTCTTCGGAAGAAGCGTACATGAGTGCTTCAAGATCACAGGCTTTACCGAACAGGAATTCTCTTACTCCCATTCTCCCTGCCCTGGCGGCACAGTCGGAAAAGTTAATATAATATTCTCCGCATGCATGGACATTAACGATATAAGAAGCGATATTCTTTATCTTTGAGATGGAAAAAAGATCCCTGAGAGCGTTATCTGTAACGGTATTAAGAATATCAATACAGTGATAAAGACACAGTCCTGCATGCCTGTAGTATTGTGCACCTTCGTCACAGCAGCCGTCCTCACCGTAATCCTTGAGAAAGCAGTCCAGACTGTATGCTGCCTGCTTTATTACTTTGAAACGGATATCATCATTAAAGGGCAGTAAAAATACTGATAACAGAACGTTCTGTGTACACCAGGGTGTCCAGTTGCACATGGGCTCATCGCCGTTGCCCATCCACCAGAAATGTTCTTCAAGATAAGGTCTGACCAGGCGGCTTTCAATAAGATCAAAGATATTTTTGCATATAAGTTCGGAAACATCATCCAGCTGTTCTCTCAAAAGGTAGTATACAGTGGAAAGAAGAGCAGCAGTTTCACATGCGAACAGGTCCAGAACTGGACGCGATGTATCAGGCAGTATTAGCTGCCTGGTATCTCGTATATAAGAGTTATGTGCCGGAAGTGCCCATGTGCTTTCTTCGCCGATACAGTATATCCCGTCTATGATATCATTCAGAAGATCCTCAGACTTATCTGTAAGGTATGCCGTAACAACAGAGCACAGATGATGCCTTCTGGAAAAATACTTCTGTTCGAAATCAGAACGGTTGCCGGTGCGGACAAAGGTCATATAATCGTGGGCATAGAGTGGGACATAGGGTTCGTCCAGGTATTTCCTGCCTTCATTTAATAAGCGTTCACGCAGTGATTCCGGTATCTTAAGACCATCTGCTCTTATTTCTGAAAAGGGATCATAGGAATGAAGGATTCCATTATAAGTGCATAGGTATTTTTGAAAAATTGTATCATGGAAACTGCCGGACATATGGGTTCCTCTTTTGCTGATGATCCGCGTCAACCTGAAGCCGAATAATATGTTTGATATATCTCATGGTTTTGCGATATATTCCGTGGGAGTAACTCCCTGGATCTTCTTGAATACTTTGCTGAAATAGAATTCAGAACCGAAATTAAGCATATCCGCAACTTCGTAAACTTTAAGATTCTCAGTCTTAAGAAGTCTCTTGGCTTCTTCAATCTTGCAGGTATTGATATATTCGTTGAAGCCTGTGTCATTGTATTTGCTGAAGAGCTGGCTTAAGTATGACGGACTGATACCGAAGGTTGCTGCAATCTCGTTTAAGGACAGCTTGTCATGGGTGTGGGTATTGATGTATTTCTTTACATCCGAAACTATATGATTCTTGTGATCGCGGCGTCTGTCTTCAAAGAGCCCGTGCATACATTCACTGTATCTCTCCAGCCAGTTAATGATCTGAGGAACAGAGTTCATACGATACAGTGACAGATATGAGTCCGGTGTATCACTGAAATGATCCTTAAGTACCTCTTCACCGTCGGGTAAAATAGATATGGACAGGTAGAGCAGGTTGCTTGCAAGATCCAGAGCCTGAAGGTAATGTTCCTGATGCTCACTCAGCAGACTGCTTAACCTTGAGACGGTGTCTGACAAAAGAGCCGGATCATAATCTTCGAATGCACGGATCAGATCTGTTTTTACAAGAGAGATATTAAAAGAGTCGTGAGACTGTACTGTTCCCTTATCTGAGCTGAGCACAACAGGTTTTTCATCAGTACATCTTCTGAATGCGGATCTTGCGAACTGGAATGAATCACAGATCGACATGGGAGATGATACGCAGATTCCGACTCCGCATTTTGTTGCTACATTATAGTAATTGTGCACGCTGTTAAATACTCGGTCAAACAGCTCCTGTGGATCGGGAAGCTTCTCTGCACCGCAGATGATGATCGCAAAATGAGAATTATCCAAAGTGATCACATGACATGGAAATGAACGTTCCAGCAGATTTATGATCATCTGTATACAGCCGGAAAAAAGAGAAGTGTTTTGCGAATATGACAGAGAAGAGTGCTGGGGTGACAACAGCTCTCCGTAGCAGCACAGGAACTTTTCGTAGCTGAAGTTAAGTCCGAGATCCTGGGCCTGAAGTCTGAACTGTTCTTCGGATTCAAAAAGATCATGCAGAAGGCTGATCATGAACTTTTCATGCATGCGATACATAAAGGAAGATTCGGATAAAGCACTGTCTTCAGCTTTTTCATTCATTGGACCGATGGTTTCGATAGCTTTCTCAAGAGTATTCTTAAGTATCTCCTCAGATAGTTCTACCTTTACAAGGTATTCCATGGCATTGTAAGTGATGGCCTGCTTTGCCATCCAGAACTCTTCATAGCTGGTAAGGATGATAAACACAGGCTTGTTCTCACCATACAGCTCCCTGCTGGTTTTGATATATGTCAGTCCGTCCATGACAGGCATTTTGATATCGGTCAGAACTATGTCCGGCATATCCTTTTTCATTAAAGCAAGTGCTTCCTCGCCGTTTCCTGCGGTTCCTGTTACCTGAAGGTCAAGATCAAGGGATTCTATCATGGATCTTATTCCGATAACTGAGAGAGGCTCGTCATCTACTATAAGTATTTTATACATCTGTCCTTCTTTCTGATATCAGTACACGTATCTTAGTGTATTTTCCTTCTTTGCTTTCAATAAAGAGGCCGTACTGTTCACCGAATTCATATTTGAGACGTTTATTGACATTGCTGATACCGATCTCCTTGAAGAATTCCGAACGGTTCTCGCCTTCGTGGTCACTAAGGAGTGTAAGGCACTGGTCTTCCGGGATACCGACACCATCGTCAGTGACTTCGATGCATATATCCTTCCCCTCATCGCCTCGGGGAACATAATATGCATGTATGTCTATCGTCCCTGTTCCTCCTTTTGGTTCAAGACCATGGAAGATGGCATTTTCTACTATTGGCTGCAACGTGAACTTAAGTATCTGCGCTTTATAGATCATTTCATCGTCCACGTTTATATTTAACCGTATCATTCCGCCATAGCGCAGATTCTGTATGGTGAAATAGTTCTTAACAAGAGACAATTCCTCTGAAATAGGCACCAGAAGAGATGTACCCTTGGAAATACTGCGGAGCAGTGATGCAAGACTGGTAGTCATCTCTGTGATGCCTGTTGCTCCCTGGGCCTGTGACATCATTTTGATGGAATTAAGTGTGTTATATAGGAAATGAGGATTTATCTGGCTTTGAAGCATCTTATATTCAAGATCCCGCTTTTGCTTTTCATTCTCTACGCGGCTGTCAAGAAGCTTTGAAACACTTTCTGACAGGTCATTAATTCCTTTTCCTATCTCCCCAATCTCGTGATCCGCCTCGATGGATCCATCCCTTGAAAAGTCACCTTCTGAGATCTTTCCTATCTTGACACGTATCCTGGACAGAGGTTTGTGTATCATATCGTTCATCATTATAACCATGATTATGCCTATACCGATGAGGCCGATAAGTATGGCGAGCATGATAAGCCAGAACAATCCGATCTGTCTTTGGGTTTCCTTGGATGACAGAGCCTGTGCGAGATAACAGCCATTCATGGTAAGAGGATAGACAATGACTGTTTTTTTCCCTTCAGTTGTGTCAATCCTGTAAACATTCGTCGCAACTGAAGACATATAGGATTGATCTTCAATGATCCTATACTCCGGGTTTATCTCGTTAATAGAGGTGCTGTCCACCTGATAGATATGCTCGCCC
>CACWJQ010000062.1 GCA_902761225.1 uncultured Lachnospiraceae bacterium
GTTGAAGAGGAGAGGCGTATTTTCTATGTTGCGATGACCAGAGCGGTATCCGAACTGTACATCCTGTACACGGACGGAAAGGAGAACAGTAAATATATTCCCAGCAGATTTCTTGCACCTGTAATAAATAAATCCTCGGGATACTTTGCGCAATAAATGCATATAGCCCCTGAGCAAGACTAAATTCCACTTTTGGATATTTGGGGTGACCTTTGGAAAAAGTGAAATTTAAAAAATACTCATAATATCAATGATACCGGGAGGATATTGACAACCGTAATTAAAATGATATCATTATGATATCAGATAAAAACAACTCAAGAGGTGAATGATAATGGGAAAGAAAGCGATACTTGAGATAAAGGGATATACCAAGGTCTATGGTGAGGGCAGGAAGGCTGCCGATAATGTGAACCTTACGGTAGAGAGCGGAGATATCTATGGCTTCATTGGACATAACGGTGCCGGTAAATCCACCACCATCCGTGCTGTTGTCGGCGTACTTGATTTTACCGAAGGTGAGATCCTGATCGATGGACATTCCGTAAAGACAGAGCCCCTAGAATGCAAGAAGATAACTGCATATATTCCCGATAACCCGGATCTGTACGAAAATCTCACCGGGATCCAGTATCTGGATTTTATCGCTGATGTTTTTGAAATAGGATCCTCTGAAAGACAGGATTCCATAAAAAAATATGCTGAGATGTTCGAGATATACGATTCCCTCGGTGACCAGATAAGCTCATATTCCCATGGCATGAAACAGAAGCTCGCCATAATCTCTGCACTTATCCATGAACCCAGACTTATCGTCATGGACGAACCTTTTGTGGGACTCGATCCCAAGGCTTCATATATCCTCAAGCAGATCATGCATGAGATGTGTGAGAAGGGTACGGCGATCTTTTTCTCAACTCATGTTCTTGAAACTGCTGAGAAGCTCTGCAATAAAGTAGCGATCATCAAAAAGGGAAGGATAACCGTATCCGGCTCCATGGAGGAGATAATCGGTGACCAGTCCCTTGAAGAGGTATTCCTGGAGGACGAGGATGAAAAATAAGAATCTTATCCTTCTAAAGACCATGCTTGATTCCACCAGTCAGTGGAATGCCTATAAATACGGCAGCGATAAGAAGAAAAAAGGCAAGATAATAGGAAATACAATTGGCGTGGCCTTGTTGTATATGATGCTCATGTCATATTGCATACTTACCTGCATAGGATACGGAAAACTGGGACTTACGAGAGTTATCCCTTCCATCTGCGCCCTTACCATATCCATGCTGGCACTTGTCTTTACCTTCTTCAAGACTAACGGATATCTGTTCAATTTCAAGGAATATGACATGCTCATGTCACTTCCTTTTAAGCCTAAGACGGTAGCCGGCTGTAAATTCCTGTACATGTATGTTAAGACCCTGCCCTGGTATCTGAGCATTTCTGTATCAATGCTCATAGGATATGCCATATATGCGGATATCACCGTGTATACAGTGATCATATGGCTGCTTATGGCATTGCTTGTTCCCGTAATTCCCATGCTCGCAGCGTCGTTTCTAGGATATATCATCGCAAGGATAAGTGCAGGATTTAAGAAGAACAATATCGTTCAGACAGTGCTCACTTTTTTACTTGTTATCTTTGCATTCAGTCTGCGTTTTATCATCGAGTCAGTGTTCAGGGATGACAGGGTGGAGGAGGCCCTTGAAACGCTGGCTGATTCCGTGAATGGCATAACGGATATCTATATCCCTGCAAAATGGTTCGCAAAGGCTGTGACCGATACGGATATACTCAGCTTTCTGCTTCTTACGGTCACAACGATAGTGCTGTTTGAAGTGCTGTTCATCCTTGTCGGAAGATCTTACCGTGAGATCAATTCAAAACTGAAAAATCATGCTGCATCCGGTGACTTTAAAATGTCCGGATCAAAGCAGAGGAGCATTCTGAATGCCATTGCGTTCAAGGAACTCAGAAGGATCATGGGCTCCAGCATCTGTATGATCCAGCTTTTCATGGGAGAATTACTGGCTCTGTTAATAGGCATCCTTGTTCTGTTCATTGATTTTGATGATCTTATAAGTACAGTGACCCAGGGCGCACCTGTAACTTCAGCAATGCTTCATCCCTCAATATCACTGATAGTGTATTTTCTCATAGGTATGGTTTCTTCTACGGCGGCCACTCCTTCCCTTGAAGGAAAGAATTACTGGATCGTAAAAAGCCTCCCGATACCGGAGAAGACATTGTATCAGGGAAAGATGCTCTTCAATATGTATCTGACGGTTCCCGTTGCCGTATTTACCACGGCAGCCATCTGCATCTCAGCAAAGACACCTCTCCTTATGTCACTGCTTTCTGTGGTGCTCAGTGTCATGCTCTGTGCTTTTTCCACTGCATGGGGATGCGTGTGCGGAGTTAAGCATATAAAGCTTGAATGGGAAAATGAGATAGAAGTGGTAAAACAGGGAACTGCCATAACTTTATATCTCTTGCCCAATATGATCGCCACCATGGTACTTATAGTGCTCAGCGTTTTTCTCGGTATGAAACTTAATGGGAATCTGGTGGTCATAATACTCATATTTATAGTTACACTGCTTACTTTCATGAGTTACAGAAAAGTAGTAAAATTGTGCCGTTGACTTAAAATATCCGGGTGCTCTTTGAAGGAAGAATTATATGTGACCGGATGGCAGTACTACGACAGGTTATCCTATGAAGATCTCTACCTGGAGTACTAAAGGATCCGTGACACGCTCTGTATATGTGTGGAAAGTGCACGCATATACGGAGCGTTTTACTATGGAAAAATACGTATAATGGGCCTTTCCGGAGAGCACTCGGAAAACGTATTATTCCTTGAAAATAAGGGATTTTAGGGATATAATTATTATAATTTTGGAGAAGTGTGCGCATGTCTGAAAACAGGTCAAATTTCATATTTCCCCTCATTGCGCAGGTGACCGGAAAGGGAGTTCGTTTTTGTCTTGAAACGGATTCCTGTGATTGCGGTATCATTCTTTATGATGCTAAAGGGGAAAATGAACTTAAAAGGATCCCCTTTGAGTCTTCGGACAGGATAGGCAACCTATACTGTAAGACAGTTCCGGATGTTGAGGCTTCCGGGATATCTTATATTTTTTATGTTGATGGCGAGCCTGTAAGTGATCCGAGGGCAACGGGCTTTGTGCCCGGAAGGGAATACGGCGTCCCTGTTTCCTCGCCCATGAAAGCGCTTATAGGAATTGATGATTTTGACTGGGAAGATGACAGGAATCCGTATCTATCCTATGAGGACAGCTTCTGGTATCTGCTCCATGTAAGAGGGTTTACCAGATCTGCTACGTCCGGAGTCAAGGCAAGAGGCACATTTGCGGGAATACAGGAAAAGCTTGATCATCTGTCATCCATCGGAGTGACCACGCTGGAACTACAGCCTTCTTATGAATTCATTGAGTGGGATGAGGAGACAGAGAGGATCAATTACTGGGGTTATAAGCCCGGTCTGTATTATGCTCCCAAGGCAGCTTATTCATATTCGGATGACCCTTCATGCGAGTTCAGGAATCTTGTAAAGGCACTTCATAAACGCGGAATGGAGATCTGCATGCAGTTTTACTTTGCTCCGGGCTTTCCCGAAGCGGAGGTGTTAGAGATACTCCGTTACTGGGTGGTGAATTATCATATCGATGCATTTCATCTGATGGGCATCGACATTCCCATGAGGCTGCTTTCGGCGGACTCTCTTCTTGCAAGGACCAAGATACTTTCGGATCATCTGGAGAATGTTAATTTCGAGGCTCTGAGAAAACGCGGCTCACAGAGGTTTATCGGATATTACTCCGATGATTTCCAGTACCCGCTCAGAAGGCTCATCAAGAGCGATGACGGACAGGTTTCCGACTGTCTTGCAATGCTCAGGAATAATCCTGCTGATTACGGACGGATCAATTTCCTTTCAAGCTACCGCGGATTTACTCTTATGGATATGGTCAGCTATGACCGTAAGCATAACGAAGAAAACGGTGAGGAAGGAAGAGACGGAAGTGATCATAACTTCAGCTGGAACTGTGGCGAGGAGGGGCCTACCCGCAGAAAGAAGATAAGGGATCTGAGGATAAAGCAGATCAGGAATGCATACAGTATCCTGATGCTCGGAGCAGGTACACCTCTGATATTCATGGGCGACGAGTTCGGTAATTCACAAAAGGGTAATAACAACCCATACTGTATAGATTCACCCGTCACATGGCTTGACTGGAAGGATGCTTCCAGGTATTCGGAACTGACAGAGTATCTTAAGAGCCTTGTTGCTCTGAGGAAGAAATATTCGGTACTCCGAAGCTCCAGGGAGCTTTTCATGATCGATACGGAAAATTGCGGATTCCCTGAGATCAGTTATCATTCCGATACCGCGTGGAGAGCAGCTTCGGAATATTACTCCAGATCATTTGGAATAATGTACTGCGAAAAGGACGCACAGTCACTTGTATATGCGGCGGTGAACATGAACTGGGAAGAAGCTCTTCTTGCACTGCCCAGACCTCCCAAGGGATATGAATGGAAGCTTGTTCTTTCAACGGATCCGGGATGCGGGAAGGATGATGTATATGAAGAACGGGCAGCGGAAGAAGCTGAGATAAAGGACCGGAAGAGTGAAGCGAATGAAAGCAGGACTCCCGCAAGAGACGATCTGAAGAGGATCATACCCGGAAGATGCGTTGCTTTTTATGAAGCTTCAAAGACTGAAACCGGCAATAGGATTAGTAAAAAGGCTGGAAAATGAATAAACCGTTTGTTTACAGATTTATCAGACACTTTATGACCGTGACAAGGCACCGGATGCTGGTATGCGAAGGCTGCTTTAAGATAGGACTTTATTATCAGGGACTTACACACGATCTGTCCAAGTATTCTCCCTCGGAGTTCCTTGTCGGAGTTAAGTACTATCAGGGAACAAGAAGTCCCAACAATGCGGAAAGAGAGGATATCGGATATTCCTCTGCATGGCTTCATCACAAAGGCCGCAACAAGCACCATTATGAGTACTGGATCGATTATAATTCCAGAGGTGATCTTCCCGGTAACGATGTGCTTATCCCCATAGATATGCCGGATAAGTACCTTGCGGAGATGATAATGGACCGCATCGCAGCATCTAAGGTTTATAAGGGAAAGGATTATACGGATTCGGCAGCTCTCGAATATTTCCTCGGCGGAAAAGAGATGGCTCCGATGCACCCCGAGACCAAGAAAAAGCTATACAGATATCTGCGCATACTTGCCAAATACGGTGAGGAGAAGACCTTCAGACTTATCAGACAGGAGCTTGTTCTCGGTAAAAAGAAAGCAGCTTCCGGAAACGCAGAGATCAAGTAAACAAAAAACCACAAGCCGGTGGGATAAAGACATATCAGATAAAGTCAGCCGACCGGAGATAAGAGGAATAAATGGCAGGATCTTCATTTGGAAGAATATTCAGGATAACGACCTGGGGAGAATCACACGGACCGGCTTTGGGATGTGTGATAGACGGCTGCCCTGCCGGGGTGAGCCTGTCGGAGGCGGATATACAGCCTTTCCTTGACAGGAGAAAGCCCGGAAACAGTGCCGTGGCAACAGCGAGAAAGGAATCCGATACGTGTGAGATCCTTTCAGGCGTTTTTGAAGGAAAGACCACCGGAACTCCCATATCGGTAATGATAAGGAATTCCGATATGCATTCCGGAGATTATGATGAGCTGAAGAGCGTATTCAGACCCGGACATGCGGATATGACATATTATGCCAAGTATGGCTACAGGGATCACAGAGGCGGCGGAAGAAGTTCCGGAAGAGAAACTGCCGCAAGAGTCATAGCGGGTGCCGTAGCTTCCAAGGTGCTTGCTGAGCTTGGTATAAGCGTTGAAGCTTACACAAGATCCATCGGTCCCGTTGAGGCGGATATGGATGAATACTCCAGGAGTGCTGTTCTTGCAAATGCCACAGCGATGCCCGATATAACCGCCAATGCAAAGGCACTTGAATACATAGCCGATATGAAGAATAAGTGCGATTCCTGCGGCGGCGTTATGGAATGCATGATAAAGGGCGTGCCTGCCGGTATAGGCGATCCTGTTTTTGACAAGCTTGATGCCCTTCTTGCACAGGCGGCAATGAGCATAGGTGCAGTCAAGGCTGTGGAGATCGGTGACGGAGTGAAGGTAGCCTCATCTGTCGGAAGCAGGAACAATGACCAGTTCAAGGCTGCCAAGAACGGACATATAACCAAGAAGACCAATCATGCGGGTGGAATACTCGGAGGGATAAGCGATTCTTCCGATATCATCGTAAGATGTTCGGTAAAGCCCACTCCATCGATCGCAAGGACCCAGAAGACGGTCACGGAAAATGGCGAGGATACTGAGATATCCATACACGGAAGGCATGATCCGGTGATAATACCCAGAGCGGTTGTTGTACTCGAAAGCATGTGTGCGGTAACAATACTTGATGCCCTTATGTACGATATGTCATCCAGAATGGATAATCTGGTCAGGATATATAAATCTTAAGTGAGGTGGAAATCATGGCAGAAGAGAAGAATGCTTCTAAGACTTCAAAGAAGGAAAGTGACAGATATGTCGCTTACATCTCGACCTATACACAGGGTGATAACCACGGGATAAAGATTTATGACGTGGATATGAATACCGGAAGATTTTCAGAGAAGGATGAAGTTGAGATATCCAATTCATCCTACGTTACATGTTCACACAACGGAAAGTATCTCTACTCCATCACGGATCTTGGTGTTGAGAGCTACAAGATCAATCCGGATGGTACTCTGGATCTTATCAATTTCGCACCCATCAACGGTATGAGAGGATGCTATATTGCAACCGATTACACAGATAAGTATCTGATGGTTGCGGGATATCATGACGGAAAGCTCACCGTTCTCCATCTCAAGGACAATGGCGGTGTAGGCAAGATAACGGATGAGGTATTCCATAAGGGACTGGGATCCCTTGCTGACAGGAACTTCAGACCCCATATCGCAAGTGCGAGAATGACACATGACAACAGATACATTCTTGTTGCAGATCAGGGTATGGATCATGTTAACGTATATGAGCTCAATAAGGATACCGGCAAGATCAAGCTTGTAGATATCATAAGATGTGAGCTTGAATCATCTCCCCGTCAGATCAAGCTTTCAAAGGACGGACGGTTCATCTACATCTGTCTTGAAGCGACCTGTAAGATCGATGTATATGAATATACCTTCGATGGGAAAGAACCTCATTTCGAGAAGATCCAGACCATGGATGTGGTAAAGCACGAGGACGGAGCCAATATGGCGCTCAGCGCACTTTCCTTCTCACAGGATTACAAGTATCTGCTCACAACCATAGCCGGAGATAATTCCGTCGCCATATTCTCAGTGGATGAGAAGACCGGAATGCTTGAAAAGAAGCTTCTTCTTCCTGTTTCGGGCGATTACCCCAAGGATGCGGAGATACTTCCCGGCAATAAGTTCCTTGTTTCCCTTAACCACGAGTCCAATGAGATGTCCTTCTTTAAGCTTGATATCGAGAACGGACAGATGGTCATGAACGGTAACTTTGTACATGTCAACACACCTAACTGCATTCTTATCCATAAGCTTGAGGGAGAGGCTGATGATGCATCAGTCAGACAGGATGCTTAGTTTCGGGAGATAGTATTTTGAATTCATGTTTTAAACTGTTAAAAAAAGACGGAGAAGCAAGAAGGGGTGAACTGGTGACCGTGCATGGCACGGTCCAGACCCCTCTTTTTATGAATGTCGGAACCGTAGGTGCCATCAAGGGTGCGGTTTCTACCGAGGACCTTGAAAACATAGGATGTCAGGTTGAACTGTCCAATACATATCACCTTCATGTAAGGACCGGAGATGACCTGATAAAGCGTTACGGCGGACTCCATAAGTTCATGAGCTGGGACAGACCGATCCTTACCGATTCCGGAGGATTCCAGGTTTTTTCACTGGCATCCATGAGAAAGATCAAAGAGGAGGGAGTTACCTTCCGGAGCCATATAGATGGCCATAAGATATTCATGGGGCCTGAAGAGAGCATGCAGATACAGAGCAATCTGGGATCCACCATTGCAATGGCGTTTGATGAATGTCCTCCGGCCAAGGCGGAAAGGGATTATGTCCTTCCTTCCGTACAGAGGACCGAAAGATGGCTTCTCAGGTGCAAGGCGGAGATGGACAGACTCAATTCCCTGGAAGATACCATCAATAAGAGACAGCTTCTCTTTGGTATCAATCAGGGTGCTGTTTACAACGATATCAGGATCGACAATGCCAAGAGGATATCGGAGCTGGATCTGCCGGGTTATGCCATGGGAGGTCTTGCGGTGGGTGAGACCCATGAGGAGATGTATGATGTCATAGAGCATACAGCGCCTTTTCTTCCAACGGATAAGCCAAGGTATCTGATGGGAGTGGGAACTCCTGCCAATATACTGGAGGCAGTCGATCGGGGCATAGATATGTTCGACTGTGTATATCCTTCGAGGAACGGACGCCACGGACATCTGTATACTCATCACGGTAAGATCAATATCAATAATGCAAAATATGCCGAGGATGACAGGCCTATCGAGGAGGGCTGCGAATGCCCCGCATGCAGGAGATACTCAAGGGCTTACATCAGGCATCTTCATAAATCGGGTGAAATGCTCGGACTTAGGCTCTGTGTACTGCATAATCTGTATTTTTACAATCATCTTATGCAGGAGATAAGGGATGCGATAGATGAGGGGAGATATGCTTCCTTCAAAAGTAAGATGCTCTATGATCTGAATTCTTCCGATAAATGATAAGTGAATATCCCTAAAGCTTACGGCACCCTATACCGGTATGATTCCGGAAATACACATGAACTCAAAGGTAAAAGGAGGTTCAAATATGAAGATCAGAAGATCGCTGATGATCCTTATGGCATCGTTTTTCCTTGCCATAGCAGTTCCGGGGTTTGCCCTTAAGGCAGCTCCCGTGCCCATGGCTGACGGCGGACTGTTTGATGCACAGTTCTATGCACAGGCTTACCCTGATGTTGTGGCGGTTTTTGGTACCGATGCCAACTGGCTGTATCTCCACTATGTCCTTGCAGGTAAAGCTGAGGGAAGACTTCCCTATGCGCCCGGCAGTGCGGCTGTACCCGCTCCTGCATCATCCGGAGATTTTGATGCCGCTTATTATGCTGCAAGATATCCCGATGTTGCGGCAGCCTTCGGTTATGATCCTGTGCTCCTTAAGATGCACTACGATCTGTGCGGTAAGACAGAAGGAAGGTTTCCGAATGCTGCAGCTGAAATGGGAATTGCCTCAAATGGCGCCGGTGTTCCTGCAGCAGTTACGGTAAATAACACTGTCGAGATGCAGGTTCTTAATCTTGTTAATGCAGAGCGTGCTAAGTACGGCCTTGCTCCTCTTACATGGGATGCTGTAAATCTTGCACCCGGTGCTGCCATAAGAGCTCAGGAGATCGCAGTTTACTTCTCACACACAAGACCTGATGGCACAAGCTGCTTTACCGCCATCGCAAATCCCGGCATGGTCGGTGAGAATATCGCAGCAGGTCAGCGTTCCCCCGAAGAGGTGGTTAATGACTGGATGAACAGTCCGGGACACAGAGCCAATATCCTTAACGCACGCTTCACCAGGCTCGGAGTAGGATATTTTTACAATTCCCAGGACCTTTACAGATATTACTGGG
>CACWJQ010000063.1 GCA_902761225.1 uncultured Lachnospiraceae bacterium
GGAACCGTTCAGGAGATGAGCGACTGGGTAGAATACTGCAACATGGGCGGTGTATCTCCCATGGCAGAACTCAGAAGAGCCAATGGTCATGATGAGCCCTGGAATGTTAAGTTCTGGGGGATCGGCAATGAGAACTGGGGATGCGGCGGCAACATGACTCCCGAGTACTATGCTGATGAATGCAAGAGATATTCCACCTTCGTAAGAAATTACGATAACGAGCACCCCGTGTACAAGATCGCTTGCGGAGCAAATGCCGCAGATTATAACTGGGCGAAGGTAGTTGCGGAAAAGGCGGGACAGTTTGTGGATGCTCTTTCACTTCATTATTACACCGTTCCCGGTCCCGAATGGAACAGCAAGGGAAAGGCTACAGAGTTCTCAACAGCTGAATACTTTGAGACTGTAAGCAAGACACTGTTCCTCGGTGAGATCATGGACAACAATATCTCCATCCTTAAGCAGGCATCCAAAAACGGACATGATCTTAAGCTGATAGTGGATGAGTGGGGTAACTGGTTTGCCGTTGAGCCCGGAACCAATCCCGGATTCCTGTATCAGCAGAACACCATACGTGACGGCATCATCGCAGCTCTGAACCTGAATATGTTCCAGGACAGATGTGACACCGTTGTCATGTCCAATATCGCCCAGATGATCAATGTGCTTCAGGCAATGATCCTTACAGACGGACCCAGAATGATCCTTACACCCACCTACCATGTATATGATCTGTACAAGGATCATATGGATGCACGTGAAGTTGAAAGCTATGCCGAGACTGAGGATCTTAAGAACGGAGACTATACCATTCCTTCACTCAGTGTTTCATCCAGTGAAAAGGACGGAAAGCTTACCATCACGGTTGTTAATGTTGATCCTGACAATGAGGCTGAGATCGATATCATCCTCGGAGGTGTTAAGGTTTCTGATGCATCAGCAAGAACGCTTGCAGGTGATATCCATGATCACAACACCTTCGATGATCCCGAGAAGGTATCTCTTAAGGCACTTGATGTAACCGTTACAGACGGCGGAGCAGGCCTTAAGATCAAGCTTCCCGCAAGCAGTGTTACATCTGTCACTGCAACTGAAGTCTAAAGCATAACAGACCATTCGATCCGGCAACTGGTTTTTTTCTGCCCCAAGACTTTTCTTAAAAGGGGGCGTGACAATAAAAACTTCAGTTGCCGGATTATCATTTCATGGAAAATATCTGTGGAAAGCACCGGGATAACGGGAGTACACAGTAACAATGATATAATGCCAAATGCGATGATTCGGATATGACTGAGAAGTGTAAGATATGCCTCATCCGTGATATGGCGGAGAAGGCTGATATATATGAATATGTAAAAAGGACCAGGGCTATGCTTTCGGATGCCGACAGGGCTTCTGATGAGCTTTACGAGGAGAGGCTTGATGTGTGTAAGGAATGCAGCAGCCTTCTTGCCGGTACCTGCCTGAAATGCGGGTGCTATGTCGAGATAAGAGCGGCATTAAAGTCAAACGGATGTCCGATAAAGAAATGGTGATCACGATGAAAACATATAACAGGGAAAATTTCAAAGTGGTACTTGCAATGGCGTGGCCCGCTGTGGTCGAGTCTTTTTTTGTCGCCTTTGCCGGCCTGGTGGATTCCCTCATGGTGAGCAGGATGGGATCCTATGCCGTGGCAGCGGTTGGCCTTACAACCCAGCCCAAGTTCATGGGACTGTCAATGTTTTTTGCGATCAATGTTTCGGTCTCTGCACTTGTTGCAAGGCGCTTTGGTCAGAAAGAACGGGAAGATGCCAACAGGGTATTTCTTACCGCACTTTACTTCGTGCTGATCGCTGCAGTGATCCTGAGCATAACATTTGTACTTGCGGCTGATCCGATAATCAAGCTGTGCGGATCATCGGATGCCACTCCTGAAGATATAGCCACACATAATGCGGCAGTTACCTATTTCAGGATCATCATGGGGGGGATGATATTTAACTGCCTCCAGATGGTTGTTAATTCCGCACAGCGCGGTGCGGGTAATACCAGGATAACAATGAGGACCAATGTCACCTCGAATATAGTCAATATTATCCTGAATTACCTGCTGATAGAGGGTCATTTCGGATTCCCCGCACTGGGGATCGTAGGTGCTGCGCTTGCCACTGTTCTCGGCACTGTGGTTTCTTCAGTGATGAGTGTGATCTCCATATCACGCAGGGTGACTTTTATAAGCCTGCCTTATATCTTCACTGAGAAGATCAAGGCTTCATTTGGTGCATTAAAGAGTCTTATAAAGGTAGGTTACGGTATTTTCTTTGAACAGATCCTTATGAGGATAGGATTCATGGCAACCGCTGTCATGGCAGCGAAGAAGGGTATGGATGCAATGGCAGCTCACCAGGTTGGAATGAATCTCATGGGACTTACCTTCAGCTTTGGAGACGGTCTGCAGGCTGCTGCCGTTGCACTTATCGGAAGATCCCTTGGAGAAGGTAACCCTGATCTTGCCAAGGACTACGGGCGTACATGCAAGGCTGTGGGAATGATGATCGCATCGGTTCTTATCGCATTTTACTTCTTCGGAGCAAGGTGGCTTATGTCCATGTTCTTTGAAGAAGAACACATTATAGCTCTCGGTGTATCCATTATGAGAGTTATAATCTTCATCGTTCTTTTCCAGATAATACAGGTCATTTATATGGGATGCCTCAGAGGAGCGGGAGACACCCTTTATACCGCATTTGCCGCAACAATGTCCGTTACTGTAATACGAACCCTTGTATCCTGGCTGGGAGGCTTTGTGCTCGGCTTCGGGATAGTCGGAATATGGCTTGGGGTCCTTGCGGACCAGGTGTCAAGATTCCTATTTGCAAGTATCAGATACAGAATGGGCAAGTGGGTGAAGATAAAGATCTGATCATAAAACCATTGACATCATATATCGCAACATATATGATACAGGCTTAAAATACTAAATAATGACATGCAGGTTCCGGGATTCCGGGACCTGCTTTTTGTTATATATTGATGAAAAACGTGCCAAAAAGCACAAAATATGGTAGAATATTCTAGATTATGGACATTTGTGTGGATGGCATTAAAATAGCATATAAATTCACCGGTTCCGGCGATACTACAGCGGTCATTTTACAGGGATGGGGAACTTCCTATCCTCTTTATGATGTTGTCGCAGCGTCAATATCCTCTAAGTACCGTGTCCTGCAATTTGACCTTCCGGGCTTTGGCGTAAGTCAGGAGCCTCCCGAAAGCTGGAATGTGGATCAGTTTACTGACTTTTTCTTAAAGCTGATGGAAGCCCTTGAGATCAAAAAGGCCGTTCTGATAGGTCATTCATATGGCGGACGTATGATCATAAAGCTTGCTGCAAGGGACAACATTCCTTTTGAGATTGAAAAGGTTGTGCTGATAGATTCGGCGGGAGTTATGCCAAAAAGAAGTGCAGGTCAGAAGTTCAGGGTTTTCAGATATAAGTGTCTTAAGAAGATACTGAACTTTAAGCCTGTTTATATGATGTTCTCAGAACTTATCGAGTTATGGAGATCTGCCCAGGGCTCCGAGGACTATCGAAATGCCTCGCCTGTCATGAAGGGATGCCTTGTCAAGGCTGTCAATGAGGACCTGACTCATCTTTTTGAAAAAAATAAGTTCGATACCCTCCTTATCTGGGGTGACAAGGATGATGCGACACCCCTTTCCGATGCAAAGACCATGGAAAAGCTCATGCCATCCGCAGGGCTTGCCGTAATACCGGGAACAGGGCATTTTTCATTCGCAGAAAATGTGCCTGTGTTTACGGGAATAATGCAGGCTTACTTTGAAATCTGATCACAACCGGACGGCTCTTTGATTGATTATGTATGGAATGGAATTGTTCAACGGAATAGAGTTTTGGCTGATGCTTGCAGAAGGATGCTTGTTCTATGCGGCCGCTGCATTTGCATTTTTTTACACTCTGAGATTCAACCTTCATATGCTTCAGCTTAACGGCTATGACAACGAAGAGCATATGCAATGGCTTAAGAATAACGGAGGAAAGCAGAGATTCCTCATAATGCTCTTTGTCTGTGTTCCTTTGCTTGGGATCATTCCAAATGCCGTAACTGTCATCATCTCAATATTGCTTCTGTACATAGATATCAGGATCTATGTCTTTCTGAAATCCGTATTCACCAAGAAAAAGCTTGTTTTCACAACAAGGGCTAAGAGACTTGTATTCACCTCGGTATTGCTGGGGCTGATCCTTTCCGCATTATCCGGTGTGCTTTTCCGTTTCACCGGTTTTGGGGGAGTTATGTCAGGCGCCTGTCTGTCCGTCTGTCTTGTTCCTTATATCCTTCTTCTTGCCAATATCATCAACCGCCCGGCAGAGAAGATGGTGAGACAGTACTACATTAATGACGCCAAGAAGATCCTGAAACAGAACAGTCATATAAAGATGATCGGAATAACCGGAAGCTATGGCAAGACCTCGGTCAAGTTCTATCTCAATACTTTGCTTTCGGCAAAATACAACGTGCTTGTAACTCCGGAAAGCTACAATACTCCCATGGGCGTTGTTAAGACTATCCGCGAGCAGATGAAGTCATCCCACGAGATTTTTGTATGTGAGATGGGAGCCCGCAAGGTAGGGGAGATAAAGGAGATATGCGATATTGTCCACCCTCAGGACGGGCTTATCACCTCGATCGGGCCGCAGCACCTGGAGACCTTCTTTAACATGGACAATATCGTAAAGACAAAGTTCGAACTTGGGGACGCACTGCCTGAAGGCGGGATCCTTTTCCTGAACGGTGACAATGAATATATAACCGGTAATCTGGAGAAGAACGGAAGCAGATATCACGATACGGTCATGTATGGTGAAAATGTAAAAGGTAACGGTTACCATACCGAGAATGTCAGGGTCTCCGACATGGGCACCACATTTACCGTTGTGACCCCCGGAGGAGAAAAGGCAGAGTTTACCACAAGGCTTATCGGTGCTCATAATGTCATCAATGTACTTGGAGCGATAGCGGTAGCTCATACTTACGGAATACCCTTATCCGAACTGAAGGTTCCGGTAAGACGCCTTCAGCCTGCAGAACACAGGCTCCAGCTTATCGACCACGGTAATGTGGCGATTATAGACGATACCTTCAATTCCAATCCCATAGGATCAAAAGCGGCAGTAGAGATGCTTGCCCTGTTTGAAGGAACAAGGATACTCATAACTCCTGGAATGGTGGAGCTTGGCGAGAAGGAAGAGGAATATAATTTCAAATACGGAACCTACGCGGCAGATTGCTGTGATTACATCTATCTTGTCGGTGTAAAGCGTACCAGACCTATCTACGAAGGAATACTGTCAAAGGGATTTGATGAAGGCAGGGTGAAGGCAGTGGATACACTTCAGGATGCCATGAAGCTTGCCAATAACCTCAAGAGTGATAAGAAGAAATATATACTTCTTGAAAATGATCTTCCGGACAATTATTAGATGAGTGGGAGAATAACTGCATGCTGGATCGTTTAAAAAAGATAAATGTCCTCGGTATCACAGTACTTATCATCGCTGTGGTATATCTGCTGGTCACTTTGTTAAACAGCTTGTCCGAAACAAAGTATTTTGTGGGATTATTCATTGATTACGGATTCCTGGATACTGTATACAACATGATGGAGGCTGGTAAAGTGGTTTCTATCGTATATGTGACACTGAGCATGATTGCTCCTTATTTATTGATCGCAGCAGGGATCTTCTTTGTTATAGCTGCTGTTAAGCGCAAGGGGTCGATCGAAATACCTGTGGGTCTTTCGCTTTTATACTCAGGCATCTTATTGTTTAAGACTATCGTACAGTATTTTGAATATCCGAGTTTTTTCGGCTTTTTTCAAACGATCGCCGGAGACGCACTGGCACTTGGGGCGTGGGTGATCCTGGCGATCGGTACATCTCAGTCCAACAGACTTGGTTTTGCTGTACTCAGATCACTGACACTTGTATACGGTATTGTAACGATCGTACGCCAGGTGAGCTCGGGATATGATCTCTCAATCCGGTACAATTTGGTTAACTTTTTATATTATGTTATTCATACTGTCACAATGGCGGGGCTTATACTCTGGATACTGGCTCCGGGGCTGTTCTACAGGAAGGAAGATAATGAATCTGTTTATAAGGAGATGATCTGATATGAAGACAAGAATCGCACTTATGTATGGCGGAAGGAGCGTGGAGCATGAGGTTTCCGTTATTTCGGGAATTCAGGCTTATGTAAGCATTGACAAGGAAAAATACGATGTAACTCCCGTATATCTGACCAAGGATAATGAAATGTATGTGGGAGAGGATATAGGTAAGATAGAAAGCTATCGTGATATCCCTTCGCTTCTCGAAAGGTCAACACGTGTGATCATGATAAATGAGGGAGACGGAGTTCATATGGTCTCTCACAAAGCGGGCCTCTTCGGGAAGAAGACGGACATTCCCGTGGATCTTGCATTCCCTGTTGTCCACGGTACAAATGTTGAGGACGGAGCGCTTCAGGGATATCTCAAGACTCTCGGTCTTCCTTTTGTCGGATGTGATGTAACTGCCTCGGCTGTGGGAATGGATAAGTATGTGACCAAGGCGATACTTAAGGATAATAACATTCCCGTCCTTGATTCCTATCTGTTCACAATGGCGGATTATAATAATGTGACCGAACTGATAAATACCATTGAGTTCAAGATAGGATATCCTGTTATCATCAAGCCTCTTAACACGGGATCCAGTGTCGGAATCAGCGTTGCCAAAAACAGGGCAGAGCTCACAAAATCGATAGATGATGCATATCTGTACGCAAGAAAGATAATAGCAGAGCATGCAATAACAAAGCTCCGTGAGATCAACTGCGCGGTGCTTGGAGATGAAAATGAAGCTGAAGCTTCGGAATGTGAAGAGCCTCTTCACAGCAAGGATATCCTCAGCTACGAGGATAAGTATATGTCCGGCGGATCCAAGAAGACAGGCGGTTCCAAGGGAATGGCCGGTGTATCGAGAAAGATCCCTGCGGAGATCTCCAATGAAAAGAGAGAAGAGATCAGGAATCTTGCAGTGGAATCCTTCAAGAAGCTTGGATGTCACGGAGTGGCAAGGATCGACTTTATGATCGATGAGGAAAACGGAAAGCTGTATTTCAATGAGATAAATACTATCCCGGGATCCCTTGCTTTTTACCTCTTCGAAGCGATCGGCATTGAATACAGGGAGCTTCTGGACAGAATGGTAGCCCTTGCTCTCAAGCGTATCCGTGAGGAGAAGAGCATAAGTTATTCCTTCAGTACCAATATCCTCAGCTCAGCCCAGTCCTTCGGAGGAAAAAACGGCAAGGTAAGGCAGTGAGGTTTTTATAGGAGACAAAGTGTATGGGTGAAGAAACAACATGGGGAAGCGTACATGTACTGGGACGTACATACGGCACGGCAGGTGATCTCGAACTGATATGGACCGGAAGCGGTGTTGAGTTTGAGATGAACTGTTCGGAGCTGGGGGTGGTTCTCGAAGCAGGAGATTCGGTCTATATGCCGTGGATCAGCCTTGTGCTTGACGGATATCATCTGGCTCATATTCCGGTACAGGAGGGAGTAAATAAGTACATGCTCCTTCGAAACATGGATCCTTCCGTAAAACATACTGTCAGGATCGTAAAGGATTTCCAGGCTTCGGTTGATGATCCGGGATGCTTTCTTAAACTGAAGAAGATCATCTATGAAGGTGAAATAAGGAAAACCGAACCTAAGAAATACAGATTTGAGTTTATCGGTGACAGCATTACCAGCGGTGAAGGCGCACTTGGTGCCCATGAGGAGATGGACTGGATCACCCCGTATTTCAGCGCAGTGGTAAATTATGCCGTTATGACTTCGGATGCGATGAATGCCGATTTCAGACTTATATCCCAAAGCGGATGGGGCGTTACTACCGGATGGGATAACAATCCGGCAAGCAGGCTTCCTCTGATCTATGACAGTGTAAATGCAAAGCGGGAAGTTAAGGATTATGATCATTCTTCCTGGGAGCCCGATGCGGTCATCATAAATCTCGGGACCAATGATGGCGGTGCGTTTGATAATCCGGCATTTACAGATCCTGTTACAGGAGAGACCTTCAAGTATAATAAGCTTGAAGACGGAAGCTATGATCCGGAAGACCTTAATAAAATAGCTGCCGGTATGACAGGCTTTATGAAACATGTAAGAGAGGTTCATCCGGACGCCCATATACTCTGGGTTTACGGAATGCTTGGCAGCGTGCTTATGGACACGATAATCTCCGCAGTTTCCGCATTCTGGCTTGAATCGGATACCAATGCAGGTTACCTTCAGCTTCCCGATACAAACGGTGAAGCCTTCGGATCCAGAGGACATCCGGGAATTCTCAGCCATAAAGCTGCATCTGAAAAAATCGTAGAACGCCTTAGAGAAGTGCTTAAGTGAGATGGAGGAGATAAGATGAGTTATTCTGAACTTCAGAACGGAAGCGATATCAGAGGTATCGCACTTGAGAATGAAACCGGAGAGAAGGTTAATCTTACGGAAAAGTCCGCACAGGATATCGCAGGTGCATTTGTAAGATGGCTGTCGGCAAAAACAGGAAAGAAGGAAGTCAGGATCGCAATAGGAAGAGATTCCAGACTATCCGGAGAAGCACTTCTGAATGCATCCGTAAAGGGAGTTTTTTCTGAAGGGGGAACAGCATGTGATCTCGGACTTGCTTCCACACCTGCCATGTTCATGACAACAGTACTGGGAGATGCTCCTTATGACGGAAGTATCATGATCACGGCAAGTCATCTTCCCTGGTACAGGAACGGAATGAAATTCTTTATCTCAAGAGGCGGACTTGAGAAGAATGAGATAAAGGAACTTACAAAGATCGCAGATGAAATAGCAGCTGAGAATAAGGATGTGTCCGGGTGCCCTGAAGCGGAGAAGGTATCATTTATGGATACCTATACAGGATATTTGAGAGAAAAGATCATCGCAGGATGTCAAAAAGGAGATAAGCCTCTTGAGGGACTTCACATCGTTGTCGATGCAGGTAACGGTGCAGGCGGATTCTTTGTAAAGGATGTGCTTGAAAAACTGGGTGCGGATACTGCCGGAAGCCAGTTCCTTGAGCCCGACGGACATTTCCCCAATCACATTCCAAACCCTGAAAATAAGGAAGCAGCAGAGTCCATAAAGAATGCCACTCTTGCATCGGATGCGGATCTGGGTATCATTTTTGACACGGATGTGGACAGAGCAGGAGCAGTTCTTCCGGGTGGAAAGACTCTTACCAGAAACGATCTGATAGCTGCGCTTTCCGTTATAGCTCTTAATTCCAATCCGGGAACCACCATCGTGACTGACTCGGTAACATCGGATGGTCTTGCTGCATTTATAAAGGCAAAGGGCGGCGTTCACAGAAGATTCAAGAGAGGATACCGCAATGTTATCGATGAAGCCATAAGACTCAATGAGTCCGGTATCGATTCACAGCTTGCCATCGAGACCTCGGGACACGGCGCATTCAAGGAGAACTTCTTCCTTGATGATGGTGCATAAAGGAACCTGCAGAGAGTGCTGAAATAAGATTCCATGTGGGTGAAGTAGAGGATCTTCAGTCCAACGGAGACAGAATACTCGGTGAGCTTCAGGCAAAGGCTGAAAGCATTCCCGGATGGAGTCTTGAGAAGGAAAACTATGAAGGAGTCAGAGTTAACTGTGATGCTGAACATGGCAACGGATGGCTTCTTCTCAGAAAGTCACTTCATGAGCCTATCATGCCTCTCAATATTGAAAGTGACAGTGAGGGCGGAACACGAAAGATCGCAGAATCTCTTTACGGACTTATTGCAGATGAAAAAACACTTGATCTGACACCTATTAAAGATTTCATTTCTTGAGGGAGGAGTAATTTATGATCTGTCCTATGTGTGGTTCTGAAATGCCGGAAGGAACCAAATTCTGCATTAACTGCGGAACCCCCATGCAGACTGCAGCACCGGTACAGAATACAGCCCCGGTACAGCCTGTGACACCTGCGGCACCTGTGCAGAACACTGTTCCCGTACAGCCTGTAACACCCGTGCAGAACGCGGCTCCTGTACAGCCTGCAACACCTGTACAGAATACCGTTCCCGTACAGTCTGCAACTCCTGTGCAGAATACCGTTCCCGTACAGCCTGTAACACCTGTGCAGAACACCGTGCCTGTACAGCCTGTGACACCTGCGGCACCCGTGCAGAACACCGTGCCCGTACAGCCTGTAACACCTGCAGCACCCGTTCAGAACACTGTGCCCGTACAGCCTGTGACACCTGCAGCGCCTGTGCAGAACACCGTGCCCGTACAGCCTGTAACACCCATGCAGAACACTGTTCCCACACATCCCGTAACACCTGTTCAGGGATTTCAGCCCGGAATGCAGTATCAGGCACCTTTACAGCAGCCCGGTATGCAGATGGGACAGCCTGCATCGCAGCCTCCCAGGAAGAAAAAGAAGTGGCCTATAGCTGTTGCCATTATAGCTATCCTTGCACTTCTTGGCGGTGGCGGATATTTTGCCTACGAGAAGTTTTTTGCAGGAAATGATGTAGCCGATACAGAACCGGAGGACGATCCTGATGACGATCCGGAGGATGATCCTGATGATCCGAAGCCTGATCCCCAGCCGGATCCGGTTCCCGTTCAGGCCAAGCAGACCATCATGCTGTACATCATAGGTTCCGATCTGGAGAGTGAGAGCGGACTTGCAACAGAGGACCTTCTCGAGATAAAAAAGGCTGACCTTACCGATGAAACCAATATTGTTATTCAGACAGGCGGATGTACCAACTGGGACAATACCTTCTGTAAGGATAATGTGGTTCAGAGATTCTATTATAAAGACGGCAAGTTCAATGAACTTGAGAACCTCGGAAAACTGTCAATGGCATCACCCCAGACTCTTGCGGATTTTGTAACATTTTCGGCAGAAGAATATCCTGCGGATGATTATATTCTTATTCTCTGGGATCACGGCGGCGGAGTTCCCATCGGATACGGTGTTGATGAACTTTTCCCTTATGAGAACCTTTATGATTATCAGATAGGACAGGCTCTTGACAGTACAGGAGTGCATTTTGACAGTATCATTTTCGATGCATGTAATATGTGTACCCTTGAGGTATGCCTTGCTCTTAAGAATTGTACGGATTATCTCATTGGTGCGGAAAGTTACGTGAACGGTACCGGACTGGCATATACGGGATGGCTCAATTACCTTGCAGAATCACCTGTTTCCACCGGAAAATACAGAGAGCATGTAGTTGCCGATTATATGGATTTCTGTCAGGAACGCGGCTGGGTTGCATCAATGTCAGTCATCTCTCTTGACCACATAGATGCAGTTTATGACGCATATGTGAATTATGTCGGATATCTGAAGAGAGATCTGGAAAACAGAAAATATGCCGATCTTGTTTCGGCCAGAGATAATTGCGGAGTGTACATGGGTACCGATTCGGTTGACCTTGTAACCCTCGCCAATAAATATGAGAACACAGCATCCACCGCACTGATCAATTCTGTAGTTAATGCTGTTGACTATACAGAGAGTGATTTTGCCTACGGACATGGAATAACCGCATATTATCCCTATGACCTTGCGGATTATTATAACGAGGGACGCATAACTCTTGTTGAGCTTGCTTACGACAGCACTATAACGGATTTCTATGATGAGTATGTATCTCTTGCATATGCTTATTCCTATGGTGTAAGCAATGCCGAAAGATATGCCGGAAACTGGTACAGGGATGATATCATTTCCTCATATATCAATAACGGACAGACTGTTGCAGAGGCTGAGGAATTCTATCTTGAAAGCCATCATGCAGAATACGCAGACGGAATAGAGCATTACTACATGGAGACCAGCAATATTGAATGGATCTCATGTCAGTCACTTCTGTTTATCGAAGGAGATAACGGGGAGTTCTATTACCTGGGTCAGGATGAGTACGGATATTTCGATACTGACGGAGACCTTGTTGCCGAGACTCCTGACAGGTGGACCTGGATACATGACGGACTTGCCTGCTACATAACCTATGATTATTTCACTGATGATGAAACCGGCGACTGGAACCAGTACGGAGCCATCCCCTGCCTGATAAACGGAGTTGAGTGCTACCTGATGGCCTTCTATGATCAGGATAATCCCGCGGGTATGATCACCGGATATACGATCATAGATGAAGAGCGTGATTATTATTATGATCTTGCGGATGATGATGTGATACAGCTCCTCTGGTATAATGCAACAGGTGATGAGTTCATTCCTGTGTATGATACATTCTCAGGCTCTGAAGCTCTTCTTGATTTTAACGACGTGGATCTTACATCAAATACCGTATATGTCGTTTATGAAGTTATAGATGTGTATGGTAATACCTACACTTCGGATGCATATGTTTATGAAAACGGAGAACTTGCAAGGGTAGAGGAATATTGATCCAGGATAGGAAACGGACACAAAACACCCCCTGTAACCGCTGTGTGCGGTCTGCAGGGGGTGCTTGTACGTAATGGAATGTCAGATGCCGAGCTTGGATGAAACCTTCTTGATGGAATCAAGATCGGTGATACCAACCTTGGTTGCAAGCTTCTTCAGATCATCAATATTGTTGATGCCTGCTTTCTTGGCAGCAGCGGCAAGATCGTCAACGCTTTTGATACCTGTCATCTTGGATGCTGCGTCAAGGTCGCCAAGATCTACTTTTCCGTCACCGTTTACATCGAGTATACTTTTCTTATCAGCCATATCAACCTCCGAATATTATGATAATTGTATTTTGCAGATCTGCCTGTAAGGCTTTTACTGCAATATCATACATCCCGGTTAGTGTAGCATTTTAAAAGAGTTAAATCAAATCATGATACTGCTTAACGACTATCTGAAAAAAGAATACGGATGCAAGGTATATAAGCTGTCTCTCCAGATGGACGTGACCTGTCCCGTACGGGACGGATCCATTGATACCAGAGGGTGTATATTCTGTTCCGGGGGAGGATCCGGAGAATTCGCATCCTGCAGGACTGATCACATAGCAGATCAGCTGGCGGAAGCTAAGAAAAAGGTAGCTGCAAAGGCGGGAAAGGATGCGAAATATATCGCTTATTTCCAGAGCTTTACCAATACCTACGGTGATATGGATTATCTTGAGAGAAAATACAGGGAAGCCATGGAGCCTGATGATATAGTTGCTCTTTCCATAGGAACAAGACCCGACTGTATATCGGATGATATGCTGGAAGTACTTGCCGGTCTGAACCGGATCAAGCCGGTCTGGATAGAGCTGGGACTTCAGACCATACATCCTGCATCCGCAAGGTATATAAGAAGAGGGTATGAGCTTCCGGTCTATGATGAATGTGTAAGGAGACTGAGGGAAAAGGGGATAACCGTGATCGTTCATGTAATACTGGGACTTCCGGGGGAGACGACAGAAGACATGAAGGAAACGGTCAGATATGTATGTGCTTCGGGAGTTCAGGGTATAAAGCTCCAGCTCCTTCACATCCTTAAGGGAACGGACCTTTATGGGGATTATCTTCAGGGAAAGGTTCCCGTAATGTCCATGGAAGAATATCTGGATCTGCTTAAGGAGCTGCTCCCGATAATACCTGATGATGTGGTGATCCACAGGCTTACGGGAGACGGCCCCAAACGGCTTCTCGTTGCTCCGTTATGGACAGCAGATAAAAAGAAAGTCATCAATGCCATATCAGGACTTATTTCTGCTCCTGCTCCCTGAGCTTTCTCTTTGCAGCTTCCAGCATAAGCTTGATACGGTTGAGCTGATTGACCTCGGATGCTCCGGGATCGTAATCGATCGCGACTATGTTGGAGCCGGGATGTGCGTGGCGGATCGCCTTTATGACGCCTTTGCCCACAACGTGGTTAGGCAGACATGCGAAGGGCTGGCAGCATACTATGTTGGGAACTCCGTCATGTATGAGCTCTATCATCTCGCCTGTCAGGAACCATCCTTCACCTGTCTGGTTTCCGATGGATACAATAGGCTTTGCAAGTTCTGCAATTTCTCTGATGGGTGTCTGGGGAGTAAAATGCTTCGATTGCGAATAAGCCTTTGTGCATACTCCGCGCAAAGGATGCTCTATGGCCCAGATCCCCAGATTGCATAATCTCTTCGCCTTCCTGCTCATTCCAAGTTCATCAGCCTTATAAACCTGGTTATAGAAGCAGTAAAGCATGAAATCCAGAAGGTCCGGACTGACTGCCTCTGCACCTTCCTGTTCAAGAAGCTCCACAAGGTGGTTATTGCCGGAAGGAGAGTACTTAACAAGAATCTCACCCACAATACCCACTCTGGGTTTTACTATGCTTTCATCCACAGGAACGGAATCGAATTCCCTGATCATTTCCCTGCACATTTTGTGGAACCTGATAAAGCCGGGCTTCTTCTTACTGGTCAGGAAATCCTGGCACTTCTTAAGCCACTTTGTATGCACGGCGTCTACGGAACCTTTCTTGGTCTCGTAGGGACGCATGCGGTATACGCATTTCATGAAGATATCTCCGAATGCGGCGCCAAGTGCTATACGGTAAAGCATATCAATATTGATCTTGAATCCGGGATTGACCTCTATGCCTCCCAGATTGAGGGATATTACCGGTATGTGCTCAAGTCCTGCTTTTTTAAGAGCTCTTCTGATGAAGCCGATATAATTGGTGGCTCTGCATCCGCCGCCGGTCTGGGTGATGATAAGAGCGGTCCTGTCAAGATCGTACTTGCCGGATTCCACCGCCTGCATCAGCTGTCCCACAACAAGAAGAGAGGGATAGCATGCATCGTTGTTGACATACTTAAGTCCTGTATCAATGGCATGTCTGTCACTGTCATTAAGGACAACGAAATTGTAGCCTGCAGATCTGAATGCCGGTTCCATGACATCAAAGTGTATGGGTGACATCTGAGGACAGATAATGGTATAGTTCTTCCTCATCTCCTCGGTAAATACCACCTTCTCTATATTGGTGGGTCTTGTCACGTGAGTCTTTCCCTGTTTTTCCCTTACCTTGATGGCGGAAAGCAGAGATCTTATACGTATCCTTGCGGCACCGAGATTATTGACCTCATCGATCTTAAGACATGTGTATATCTTGTCTGAACCGGATAGTATATCATTGACCTGATCGGTGGTTACGGCGTCCAGTCCGCATCCGAATGAGAAGAGCTGTACAAGGTCAAG
>CACWJQ010000064.1 GCA_902761225.1 uncultured Lachnospiraceae bacterium
GATAAGAGTTACACCTGTTCTCTCATCACTGAATATCTTCGGACAGCTTCCGCTCACAGCCCGGAACTCTTCCATCTCCTCTCCAAGCTTGTAGAGATCCGGATAGTAGCTGTCCGCCCAGAAGGTATCCGCGCCGCAAAAAGAGCCCGCCGAGAGCTGATTGAACACGAACCTCTTTCCTTCAGGTTCCACCGTATGCCCGGCCTGGGCTCCTCCGTTATGTTTGATGACAAGAGTGTCAGAAGCCTGTCTGCAGAAATAATCTGTGGCAAGCCCCTTACCCTCATCACCGAGTCCTTTTCCAATTATAGCCAGAACTCTCCGGTCACTCAAAAGGAAAGTCCCTTTCCATCCTTAAGCTTAAGATCCTTAAGAGCCTGGTTTACCAAAGGCTGCTTGAGCTCGGGCCACTGTTTCACTGCCTGTTCGAGCGGCATCCCGTTTGTCATCTGGATGGTGCTTATGATGATCTCAGGAATGGCACCGATCTCATCGGTTCTTATTACCATTGTGTGTCCCGGAAGCATCTCCACGATGCCGGGAGCCTTGGAATGTGTATCACTCAGGAAGAGATGGAACACTTCGAATTTCTCTTCAGCTGCCTTCAGCATATCGCCAACCTTCATCTCAACCTTTTCTCCGAGAACCCTCTGATAGTGGTATTTCAGTGCCTCATATTCGCTGTCATTACGGCAATCCGCATCATCTCCGATGGTGAAGATAAAGCCTTTCTTTTTCCTCTTTTCATAGTTGTCAAGTGAGGTATGATATGCGGCAAAATACCAGAGCATGCTGGGAACAACCCATCCTCTTCCGCCATTTTCCAGCCACAGATCAAGGAGCTGTTCGGCAATACGGATATCCGATTCAAACTGGGTTACCTGAAGCGGCGACTCATCATCGGCATCACCGTAAGCTGCGAACATAAGAGCAGGATCCTTAACCGCATTGGTAGAATACAGTTTCATCATGGTCTCATTGAGAGCTTCCTTAGCAACCTGCTCCGCAAGATATCCCATGGACGCCGTTACATCAAGTCCGATGATTATGGGAAGGGATTCGGGATGATCCTCTGAATCTCTTGCTTCTCTTTTCTGGATATACCTGGGATCGAATCTCTGGTCACATTTCTGACTCTTGAATATTTCCTTCTCATTTTTGGCACTATCAATATTTCTGCTGTTCTTAAGCTTGTTCCAATCAGATGCGTTATAACTTCCTCTTCCCATTTTTCCCTCCAAAGTTTTATACAATGATTATCTGTCAGATGCTTACTGTTTTATGAGTACATTATCAGCTCAGATCATTTATACCAAGTCCCTTGGCAAAGCGCCTTCCGCCGAATCCCTTATCTATTACATTATCCCATTTTTCAAAATCCGAATAGGCATCCTCAGCCGGCTTTTCATTCAGAAACTCCAGCATTGCTCCGGGAGCTTCATTCTTATGTGTACCGAGTATCCTCTCAGCAGTCCTGCGCAGATCCTTAAGATCCTTAACGTCATCATCCTTTGCTTTGGCAATGCCGCTTCTTACGGCACTCTGCCAGTGCCCCATAAGCACCGCATGATGTATGAAGGGATTGATCCATACAGAATCTTCGGAAATCCCGCCGTGGACAAGCTCGCTGTATTTAAGGACACAGCATATATTCTCAAGCCTCGATACCACCCATGCAGCATGTTCGGGAGTAAGGCTTCCGAACATGGATAAAGGGAATAGATTCTCAGATCTTGAGAAGGTCAGCATGACACCGCCGTCAGAAAGATCATATCTTCCGTTTAATTTCGGAAAACAGTCTGCAAGTCCCTTTACATCCGCAGGCGGAAAAGACAATGTCTTAATACTCCAGAGCACCTTGTCAGCATAGGCTTTTTTATCAGCGCCATACACAAATATCGCATTGCTCCTTGTCAGATATACGCATCCTGCCTCATCCTCATACGAATACAGGTATCTGAGATTTACAGGATCTCCTTCCGATGTCCTGAAGTGCGCCTCCTCGGCGTTTGACCAGAGTGCATCCTCATTATGTCCGCTTTCAGCCTTTTCATCATGAACTCCCTTAAGGAAATCCAGCATCTGCTTTCTGAAGGATCTGTACTGTATAAGATCACTGTCATTAAAGAAGCTGTCAGATCCGCAGTAATCACATACCAGACTGCCGCTTGGATCGATGGACATCTCACCGCCGCAATTCCTGCACTTAAAACTTAACATTCTCTTTCCTCCGAATCAGGCCAAGGGCATGCCCAATGTCACATTCTATTTAAACTTAACCGGTTTGTATTTTTCAATCCCTTCAACTATACCAAGATCGCAGAACTTTCTGAATATCTCCCTGATCTCTTCGGGAGTTACATCCTTTTCAACCAGTCTGGTCTGATCACCCTGCTCAAGTCCCAGCTGAAGTGTATATCCGCCGGGTTTATGAGCCGACTGAATATACCTCACGCCGTAGGAAGCAGTGCCCAGACAAAGGAGCACATGTTCATCCGCGGTATCCAGCATTTTCCTGATGCGGAAATCAACATCATTCCATGTGGGATTGAGTATGGGCTGATCGTAGAAATTCTCAAGCTTCATCGGAACGCTCTGTTTGACCTTCTCAAATACAACTTCTTTCGAAGAATTCTGCAGAACAATGATCCCTACAAATCCAAACATAAGCATGGAATCCCCTCCTTTTCTTTACGAAATTCAGCCTTCCGATCCGGCTCCGGCGATTTCTTCCTCTGGTTCATATTCCATTGAATTTCGGGAACTGACACTGAGGGTAACATCCCGTTCAGGCATAACGAATGTGATAACATATCCGCGGCCGCTTTCATAACCTGTTTTTATATCAACATCATTACTGTAGAAGTGATAATCCGTATCTGTAGCTATCAGGTCATAGCAGACGGTAACCTCCTCACCCGGAGCATACACCGTTCTGTCGGTTTGGAAGAAAGCATCTTCAAGTGTAAGTCTGTATTTACCGCCTTTTGAAACCTCACCATCTTCTGCAAGCCTGCGGCATATCTCCAAAAACGACTCTTCAGCCTGCCGTGAAGCAAAGGAATATTCCTGAATCTTTCCTTTATCACCATTCCAGTACAGATAAGTCCATGGTCCGGAATCTCCGGAAGCGGTACTTACTGTTCTTTTTACAACAGTTCCGTCCTTTATGGTCTCATAGAACTCATTCCAGGTATCATCAGGAATCTCATAGTAACCATACATGATCCGGTCTGCTTCCGCAGCGGGACCATATTCCCCGTCCCTTTTTCTTTTGTCATAGAAAAAATGTTTTTTCCCATCCCGGATGAAGAATCTGTATCTGAGGTAATACGCGTTGAAATTGATGTTTTCTTCGGTATAAAAGAATTCGGTTATATCAGCGGATGTGATATCCTTACCCACTGTTTTACTGCCGGAATTCCTTATGGAATCAAATAAGCCCACTCCCTCTGAAACCTCCTGTTCATCCCAGCCTTTCTCACTCATTCCATAATACACCACCTTCCACCACCCCGCAACGATACCGGATGAGTCATGGATACCTTAGGCAGCTCAAAAATGCTGATAACACCATGATCAAAATGGCAGTTGAGTCTGTAATACGTCATTATCCTATTTATGATCACCCCGTCGCCAAAAAATGATATAATGGATGTGATGTTTTTTTGCTGCAGTATCATATCTTATAAACAAGGAGAATAACTATGGGACTTTTTGGAAATCTGTTTGAAAAAAAGAACTGTGATGTCTGCGGTGAAGAGATAAAGCTTCTCGGAAACCGCAAGCTCGAAGATGGTAATCTGTGCAAGAACTGTGCATCAAAACTCTCTCCCTGGTTCGATGAGAGAAGACACTCAACGGTCAGCCAGATCAAGGATCAGCTGGCATACAGAGAAGCTAACCAGAGCAAGGTAAGCTCATTCCGTTCATCACAGGTATACGGACAGGGAAGCAAGAGACTGTATGTTGATAACACTGCATGCAGATTCACAATAGCTACCGAGAAGGAACTGTCCGGAGGCAATCCTGATATCCTGGACTTCTCACAGGCAAGATCCTGCGACCTTGACATCAAGGAAAACAGACATGAAGAAAAGAGAACCGTTGACGGAAAGAGCGTAAGCTATGTTCCTCCCAGATACAAGTATTCATATGACTTCTATGTAACCATCAGAGTTGATAATCCATACTTTGATGACATGAAGTTCCAGATCAACAGCTTCTCGGTTGATACCGGCAATACATGCATGACCAGCGGTGGAAATGCAGGCTGGAAGATCAATACCAACGCAAGTCTCCGTAACAACATGAGCATCAATAAATACAATGAGTGCATCAGTACCGGTGACCAGATCAAGAACATGGTCTATGGCTGGATGGGATCATCCATGACTCAGGCCGCAGGAGCTCAGATGCAAGGCTTCTCTCAGCAGGGTATGCAGCAGGGATTTGCCCAGCCCCAGATGCAAGGCTATCCTCAGCAGGGAATGCAGCAGGGATTTGCCCAGCCTCAGATGCAGGGCTATCCTCAGCAGGGTATGCAGCAGGGATTTGCCCAGCCCCAGACGCAGGGCTATCCTCAGCAGGGTATGCAGCAGGGTTTTGCCCAGCCCCAGATGCAAGGCTATCCTCAGCAGGGTATGCAGCAGGGTTTTGCTCAGCCTCAGATGCAGGCAGCCGCACCCGCAGCAGCTATGGCCGGTGCAGCAATGGCAGGAGCAGCCGTTGCAGGTGCTCAGATCACATGTCCTTACTGCGATGCAACCATCACACCCGTAAACGGAAAGTGCCCTGTATGTGAAGGTACACTTTAATACCTTAAGCTTATAATAAAGACCCTGTGACCGGCATGATATCGCCGGCATCACAGGGTCTTTTTTTCATGTATATCACAATTCCTTAACAAAGAATCTGTTCATGGAGCTGTGCCCAATATTCTCAGGCTTTTCAATCTCCAGATATCCGCTCTTTTCATATATATGGATCGCTGCCTGAAGATTATCGTGTGTCTCAAGGTAGGAACGTCTGAATCCCGAGCTTCTCATCTGTTCCTCAACATACCTTATCATGCCATAACCAAGACCTTCGCCCTTGACCGCCGGATCAAGATAAAGCTTCTGAAGTTCTGCGGTATCTCTCATCATGGGAAAGGCCGAATAGCCTATACCTCCAACTACTCTTTCATCATCACCCACAAGGACAAAATATCCGGATCCCGGATATTTATAACACTCGCTTAAGCGGTCAAGTCCCTCATCGTAATAAGCTGTTCCCGGAATATCAAGATGAAACTGCTCCAGATTATTCCTGATGATGGATGCTATCACGTTATTATCTTCTTCTGAAATCTTCCTGAATCTGTATGCCATTTGGATCAGCCCAATGTCCTTGTGATGTTTCTTAAAATACTCTTATCCAGCTCATTCTTTCTGGAGAGCACATTCTTTCTTTCCATTTGAGGATCACTGTCTTCCGTGGGAGCTTTATCATAGAAAAAGGATCTGATCTGAACGATCAGCAGGATCATACCTATGAGTATCATGATCCCAGAGAGGACATTCATCGTTCCGGGAATAAGTCCCACAGATCCTCCGATGATAAATACAATACCTATAATGATATTGATGAGCCTGTCTTTAGACCTTTTCTCTGCACGGGATCTATCGGTTCTCTCCGCTGAGAATTCATCCGTTCCATCTTCGATCCCCCACAGAATGTCCTTAAGTTCATCAAGCATTGCCACGATATCCTCTCCCACACCTTCAGTTTCATGGGCAGATCTTGCAGCCTTCATGATATATTCCTTATCATCCTTGCCGGATGCAAAATAATAACCTGCAGACAGTCTCCAGTCTCCGGGATTGATGCCCTTATATTCATCAAGCATCACCTTCGCCGCTTCATTATTGCCCTTATCAATTTCCTCAAAGGCAGTTTTAAGTTTGTCCTCAGGAATCATATATCATCTCCCGTTTATCAGTTACGATCTGCACTTTATCCAAAACTAAAAGTATCTGCCTGTATCGCTTTCAGTAACGCTTTTTACGCTTCAAACGATGCAGACAGATACATGATAAAAGATTTATGCCTTAATTTCAATCTAAGCTGTAAAGCCCATCACGGATGACTGCTTTACACCGGTACAGGTAAGTTCTTTAAAGTCAGATCTTTTAAGGATACAGATCTCTTCCTTAGAAAGTTTGCGGCCTGCAGCTTCTTCCATAACTCTTGAGGACTGACGTATGATAGCCTGCTCGAGAAGATTTCTTACGAATCGTCCGTTTCCGTAATTCTCTTCTCTGACAGCCCTTTCGAAGATATCACGACAATAGCTTATGGCATCTTCATCTATATGGTATTCTCTCTTTTCCGACATGAGCTTAAGTATATCCGTGAGCTCATCCGATGTGTAATCGGGGAAGTTAAGATGAAATGAGATGCGGCTCTTAAGACCTTCGTTCTGATCAAGGAATTCCTGCATCTTTTCAGTATATCCTGCGAAGATCACAATTACAGAATCACGGTAGTTCTCCATGAGCTGTGTTATGACATTGATAGCCTCGGCACCGTACGTCCTTCCGTCCTCGACAAGGGAATACGCCTCATCGATAAAGAGAACGCCTCCGTTTGCAGCCTTAAACTTATCTTCTACGATCTTGGCAGTCCAGCCTACATATTTGCCGACAAGATCCTGACGTCCGCACTCGACGAACGCACCGGATCTTACAACATCTTCTTCCTTGAGGATCTGTGCAATGAGTCTTGCAACTGTCGTCTTCGCACTTCCGGGATTACCTGAAAAGAGCATATGGAGCGAATTGGATTCTGTATTAAGTCCCATCTGTTCGCGGGCCTTCATCATCTTGCCGGCAGCTATAATATCATCTACTACACGCTTGGCTTCAGTCAGACCGATCAGTGACTTGAGCTCGTCATAAGGCTTATCATGGGGCTTAGTCACCTTGATCTCGAATTTCTTTTTATCCTTGTAAGCCTTATATACGTGATTCTTCAGACCGCTCCCGTACCAGGAGTTGAATGCACTGTATATATCCGTAACGGTGTAGCTTTCAGTCTTGGGAAGATACTGAAATGCCTCCCCGGTATCGGAAAGCCGGAAAGAAGTCTTTGAGATCAGTTCCATAAGATATTTTTCGGCGCAGGCTCTGTCACCGCTTCCTTCCGTAAGCTGGATGATATCTGCTTTAGAGGTGATATTTGCGAGAGCATCGTCATTTCTCAGCGACTTGCCCATGATCTCAACGAAGATAAACAGGGTATCCTTCTTAAGCTTATCTATCAGCTCACCTATGCACTTCGTGACATCGTGGAAATCGGTAGCATATATTCCGATATCAGCTTTCTGTTCGAGCACGATAACCATTATTCCGTCTTCTGCGGATTCGATGACCTGCTTGAACCTGTCATCACGGTATGCGCTTCTTGAGATGTTCTTCATAACAAGCTGTCTGCATGAGGGAAGTCGTCCGTTGGAATTAAGTGCCCTGATAAGAAGCTCTTCCATATCCATAGCTGCTCCGAGATCACCTGCAGATATCATGTAATGAACCGGATGGCCGACATATTCCCTGAGATTTTCCCTGGAATATATCCTTTCAATCTCTTCGACCATATTACCGGATGCAAGGATCTCTTTCGCACGCTTCATACACTTTGCCTTCGATGTCTTGGGAAATGAAAGAACACTCTCCTCGAGATCAAAGGGGAACGGATCAAAGAAGCCTGCCCTGAAACCGATATTCAGCTTTCCGAGAATGGTACGGCCATTGGATACAAATCTCCTGTTCTCAAGTTCATTCCTGAACTCTTCACAGGTAATATCCCTCGTTGATGCGATGCAGCAGTCAGGGAATTTTTCCAGGAGCACAGCATCCATCTCCGGACTATCGCGGTATGGAAGTGTTATTGCCGCAAGTGCTTCAACATCTGATTCCCCCCGCTCCGTAACAACAAGGATATAATTCTCGTATTTAAGATAAAGCTTGTACAGCTCATCATTGATGCTTTCTATCTCCGAATCAGAATACCTTGAATAAAGAACATCTGCCGACTCGCTTCTTCTGCTGCGCACATGGGGCATGTCAAAAACAGGCTGACCGGGAACAGGAAAATCCGGCAGTTCCAGAGATTCAAGCGCATTCTTACACATAGTTTTATCAAGCTCAAGCCTGTAAGATCTGTATATCATATTCTCTCTCCTTATTTAATTTCTAAACACGATAACTTTATCGATAAGTCCATACGAAACTGCTTCGTCTGCATTCATCCAGTTATTGCGGTCAGAATCGGCTGCAATCTGCTCGATGTCTTTTCCGCAATTTGCGGCGAGAATGCGGTTGAGCTTCTCTTTGGTATGCAGGATATGTTCTGCTGCGATCTGGAGATCTGTAGCCTGACCCGAGCTTGCACCAAGCGGCTGATGGATCATGATCTCAGAATTAGGAAGAGCAAATCTCTTATTCAGGGCACCGCCTGCAAGAAGAAACGCTCCCATGCTTGCAGCAACCCCGACACAGATAGTGGAGATATCACACTTTACATAGTTCATGGTGTCGTAAATAGCCATACCTGCTGTTACGGAGCCTCCCGGAGAATTGATATAGAGACTGATGTCCTTATCCGGATCCTGAGATTCAAGAAAGAGAAGCTGTGCAATGACCGAGGCAGCTGTATCATCATTCACCTCGCCGGAAAGGAAAACGATCCTTTCCTTCAAAAGCCTTGAATAGATATCGTATGCTCTTTCGTGCTTCCCGGTAGAATCAATGACTGTTGGGATGTAAATGCTCATTCTTTTTCTCCTTTCTCAGCCTGGCCGCGTAACAGCCTGATCTTCTTAATAAGTTCAAGGGTATTGTCATGGATGATCTTTCCTGCAAGATCATTATCAAGATATGCATACAGATAGATGTCCTCGGGAGATATCTGTTTTACAGACAGGATGTTTCTTACGAGGCAAAGCCCCATCTTATCAAGCTTTTCAATAATTAATTCTGCCATTCCGCGATAATCCTGAATGTCAGAGTCAGTCAAAAAACTTTCGAACCCATCAGGATCAGTCCAGACCGGATACCAGGTTGTGTAAATACTGTCAATCCTTGGAACTATAACGAAATCCGCATCGCCGAACCTTTTGGGCAGATATTCATCAATTATGCCACTGAATGAATACAATATTCTCTTGATCTCAGGCCAGGTCAGCTCTGCACAGTGAAGCCCCTTAAGGAACTCCCTCGGAAGTTCTTCGGATAGATTTATGGGTTCAAATTCTTCAGGAAAGTTCTTTATCATGAACAGTGCATCTCTTAAGATCCCTGAAACAAGATCTTCGGTCATCGTGACACGGTATTCGTCGCTAAAGATCTCTGCTATCTCGCTTTCGGTTATCGGGTCGTATTCACCGAGTCCGTACCTGAGGGAAAGAGCGTCCGAGTAAAGTTCCGGAAGGCACTTTACCCTGTTTTGGATATCACTGATGATCACATCAATATTTCCGTTTTTGATGATGCGGGAAGAGTTGGTTTTGAGGAAAGAATCAGTTTTCTTGTTCATTGATCATTCTCCTTATATTGCATCTATACGCATTGTGTTTCTTTTTTGTGCAACGCTTGTGGCAAAAAATTAATCCAAGTCCATTTCGATCAGTTCCCTGTACAGTTTCTCTATACTCCTTTCGCTACGGGTCCTGTTATAGAATATCTTTGCCTTATTACCCGTAATATGTTCGATTTCTTCCAGGTAGTCTGCCATTTTCCTGAAATCATCCAGGGTCAGGACTTCTCTCTCCGGAAAATAAGACCTTGTCTCGCGCTCTTCCATGAGCATATCTATTCTCTCGGTTTTCCTGGAATAGCCGTTTATTATAAAGGCAAAAGAGAGTTCCCTGACGGCATTGATCAGAACCGGTTCGGGTGCATTCAGCGATTCATATTTGCAGTATCTGTAACACATAAATACAAGAAGATCACAGGCCCTTCCGGTAATACCCTTTAACTTACAGAATTCCATGATTCCTTCCCAGGAAGAATCAAAATCCTTGTAACCGGATATATATTTGCTCCATATTTCCATAGCACCGGGTTCGTGCAGGGATGATGCTTCGGGCATTACTCCGAACTTCGTCCCGGTCCTGTGATACCACTGCCCTATCTCAGCCAGACTCTGTGCAAGGGTGGTGAACTTATCAGCAATCGACTGAGTCTTCTCTGGTTCAAAGTTAAGCTCGATCCTGAGAATGCGGCCCCTGTCCATTATTTCACCTGCGGAGGCGGCCTGATCGATGCCGGGAACAAGAACTACGTCACCCTTATTGCGAAGACAGTGCATATCCAGAATGAAAAGTTCATAAAAATCTCTGTTGAGGATCTGTCTTTCCATATTTCTCTCCTTTATGAAAAAAATGTACGTTAAGTTCTACGAAGGACCTAATTCTCCGGGTGTTTAAATCCTTCGTTATTCAGTTTTCAAGGAGCATAAAAGGGGGGCAAATTGCAATTGCGAAACATTGCATCGTGATGCAACGCTTTTTAGTGTAGCGTCATACTATCAAATTCGTATAGTGGTTGTAAATAGTTTTTTTATAAAATTTTTCAGAAATAAAAATAGTCCCGATCTCAAGTGAAATCGAGACTGTTTTATGTTCTGGCGAAATACCTTTATACTCAATAATGGCATTATCGACAAGAATCCTATTATCTTTCTGCCGGTTATTTATGCTCCAGGATATACTCCAGATCTATTTTCTTCACATCGGAATTTACATACATCGCCGATATCGGAGTGTTGGTTTTTACGTCTTTGAGCAATACTCTGAACATCGCATACGCTTTTTCTTCGGTGAAGATTATCGTGTTTTTAAATCCTTTCAGGCTTTCAGGTTCCCAGGCATCCCGCAGGAACAATGATGAATACCTGTTCATTGTTTCGGTCATCAACGATGTGATGTCATATCTGGAGCTCTTGTAGGGAACAGCTGACAGATCGGTGAAATCAACTGCAAAGTTCCAAAGCTTAGGACCGAGCCCCTTCACTTCCAAAGCAAAATCCGACGGCAGATTTAAGCCATAACGACTCGATGGATACTCATCGGACAGCTTAAGATCCGGATGGATCGTAACCGGATATCCGATATCGAGATAATGATCAGTGAGAATATCCCTGATCACTTTAATCTTTTCAGTCTGAGTCTTGAAAAGTTTCCTGTCATCATTAGCCGGAGTTCCTCCGTTCATCAATGACTTTTGAATCTTTCCGTTGGCACTCATCAGCATATCAAGTGTAACTTCCTGAGGGTTTGCCGCATTTTCGGCTATTGCCATGAGAAGTTCGTCAGATAACGGCTTGTCGATCAGCTGGTTTACTATGCGCGAAAAAGTAGACGGACCTTTAACCTTACATTTTCTGGCAAATTCAGCCATGCTTCTGTCAGGTCCCTTTGCCATAGTTACCAGGATAGCAAGATCCTCATAATCCGGCACATAAGCCTGAACATATTCCGGAATCTTTTTATCTCTTTTTTCCATCAAATAACCCCTTATAGTTTGAATAAAAGAAAAGATGATTATCGCAACGCATTGCACGATGTTGCAATAATCATCTTACTACATAAATCATAAAAATGGAATTAATGTTTTGACTATTCGACTTATTTTGTGAATCATGTCATCTGCAGCAACAATTCAGGCTCAACATTAAGAGCTCTTGATAAGCTAATGAAATATTTATCTGTCGGCTGCTAATTCTTCATCTATCATCTGAAGCATAATATCAGCAAATACCGGGTCAAACTGAGAACCTGAACATTTTTCAATTTCTTCCCGTACCTCAGATTTCGATAAAGGCATCCT
>CACWJQ010000065.1 GCA_902761225.1 uncultured Lachnospiraceae bacterium
TTGTTCGGTCCGCCTGAAATCAGTCCCGGAACAGGATCATCGATCCCATCCGAACCTGATGGTCTGTGATGAGGATTCATAACGGACCTTTCACCGAAGCCTGTAACGAAACAGATATCGAGAGCATTTAATCCCAGAGCGTAATTCCACTGCATCAGAGCATTCTCTCTCATTGATGTATCGCCTGTGAGCATCTCATACATTATCATGCTCATTGCATTCGACATTATCGGAAGAATGCTTCCCCATCCGTAACCATTTGGAGGAAGAGCGGTGCCGTAGCCCGTGCTTTCCGAAAGGGATTGGATCTTCTTACATTCGCTAATAAATCTTTCCTTTATCACTGAGTACAGCGTGTTTTCCGGCTTGTCTCCGATTTCAAACAGACAGCACATAGCACCGAGACCGCTTACCTCTGCCCATCCGTAAGAGGTTATTCTGAGTTCATCGGAATACAGGGCTTCAGTCTTTTTCAGATATTCTGAATCACCCGTTGCCGCATATAGTTCAAATGCGGACCAGAATCTTTCATCCTTATCGCTTCTGTCACCGTACATACCGGTCCTTACACCTTCGGGATTTACGAAGGGTATAAATTCAGGATTTTCATCAAGCCATTTGGAGGCTCTGAGTGCAGCGTTAAGCATAGTGTCTGCAAATTCCGCATCGAATTCACGGTATACTCTGTATGAAAGCGCAAGGCATGCGCATGCTGCGGCAGTGGCACAGTGTGATACGGGCATGAGATATTCCGGGTCGTGGTCTTCCTGAGGCATTATGAACGGAGCAAAATGATCCTTGGTAAGTTTGTGGTAAAATGCTCCGTCCTTCCTCTGCATCTTAAGCATCCATTCAAGTTCGTAGCGTGCTTCGTTAAGGATGTCGGGGACTCCGTTACCCGATTCCGGAATGTTCAGTTCATCAGAACATCCCTTGGGACAGAGGATATAAGTGTAAAGGAGATGCGCAACCGTAACGGCACCGGGACCTACATACTTTCCGTAGTCTCCGGCATCGTGCCATCCGCCTGTAACGAGCTTTTTAACGGATTTGTTCTCCCATTCCGAAGCAGGTGCAGTGTGGCATGCAGGATGAGTGAATCTGCCTGCATGCTCAGCCTTTAATTCACATCCGCATCTCTGATAATACAGTCCCTTGATGAGGGCATTGGTGACGTCCTTCCAGGGATTCTTTTTAACAGTTATATGTCTTGCATATTCTTCACCGCACTGAACTGAATATTCACCTTCGGAAAGTATGCCCAGATTAATTACCGTAACCTTATCGCCCGAACTTTCATCTGTTTCAGGTGTCTCTATCTGAGCGGAAGCTTGAAGGTTTCCGTCTTTCGACAGTGTCATAAGATTTCCGGACAGGACCGCCACATGTACCGGAAGCGCATCCGAATACCCCGTCTGATTGATTCGGATATTGGAAAGCATATCATTCATGATCGTCATCACTCCATAATCTTAATGATTCTTGAAAAGCATTTGTCAAATGTATTGTGACTATGCGCATTTATATTGTAACATGTTAACATCTGGATTGATTCTTTGCATCATTATATTTGGCATGCCACCTGCCGTTTTTTGTCATCGATCCGGACATTGTTGAAAAGGCGGATGGTTTTGGATGGAAAAAAATAATAACTGTACTTTGCTGAAAGATGAAGAGATTATATGTAACTAATATTTTAGAGATAAAGAAATGAAAAAAATAATCAATAATATTATACCATTGATGATACTCATTCTATTCATGACGAGTTGTTCTTACGGTTCGTCTAATAATTCTAGTGCTCATAGACCTGATGATTACATCTCAAAAGTTATATATGATTGTGTAGATGGTAGTTTTTTATATCAGGGAAAAGAATCTTTGGGTTCGACAGGAATAAGATATGATTATTTATGTTCAAACTTATCTTCAGATAGTATTCGGGAATTTAATAAAGCTCTGGCTGATATAAATGAAGGGCTGGATAAGCCTGTACAAATCGGAGTTTCGGTGAGGGTGTTTGTAGATGATGAGGATCCGGTTTGTTGTTTCCAAAACTATGTAGATCTAGATGAGGAATCATTATTTACGGATTTATGTGTGATGGTTTTGCCATATAGCAATATTAATCCAAGTGCGGATTATTATGAACCACGATTATATTCCAATATAGAAGGTGTGAAGTATCTGGAGGTAAATGAAATAATACAGATTAAAGCAGATGATGAGAATATAGACTGGTATGATGTATTTCCTGATTTAGAAAAAGTCTACGTCTATGATTATAGTGACAAGGTTTTTTCATTTGTTGAATTAGACGAGTGGAGAAATTTTCACAACTGTTGAAATGAACTGGAAGCAGATGATAAGATTTCTGTAGATTGTGAAAGGAAGAACCGCAAAATGGTTATGTTCTTAAGATCAAGAAGTATCTGAACGGAGAGCTCATGAGAAAATATAAGTTGGATAAGAGATTGTTCGTAGAATGATGACGAAAAGACCGATTACGAACTGTACGCGGAATTTACCGTCAGAAAATTCTAGATAGAATTTGACAAATCTTTTTAACATGTTGTATAAAGATTAAGTGAGCAATGGCGTTCATTTCATAAAGACAGGAGTCTTTGGTGAAATGGGCGCTTTTTTATTAACCGGGGGATTGTTTCAGGAGGTCCTATGAACTATACGAAAGAAGAAGTTAAGCAGTTTGTTGAAGAGGAGGATGTAAAGTTCATCCGTCTTGCATTCTGCGATGTGTTCGGTAAGGCGAAGAATATTTCCATCATGCCCGCAGAGCTTGACAGGGCATTTAATGAGGGCATAGCTATTGATGCCTGGTCGATAAGGGGATTCGAGGATTTCTCCTCATCGGATCTGTTCCTTCATCCGGATCCCGATACTCTTGCCATACTTCCCTGGAGACCGGAGCACGGAAGGGTAGTGAGGATGTTCTGCGATATCACCTGGCAGGACGGAACACCTTTCGAATGCGATTCAAGACATTTCCTCAGGGACGCTGTCAGGAAGGCTGAGGATAAGGGCTACACATTCTATTTCGGAACTGAGCAGGAGTTCTATCTCTTCCGCAGCGATATAGAGGGCGACAATACCAGAGTTCCTTACGATGAAGCAGGATATATGGACATCGGTCCCGAGGACAGGGGAGAGAATATCAGGAGAGAGATATGTATCACCCTTGAGCAGATGGGCATCAGTCCCGAGAGCTCCCATCATGAAGAGGGACCGGGACAGAATGAGATAGACTTCAGGTACTGCGATGCACTTAAGTCTGCTGATGATGCCATGACGTTCAGAAGTGTTGTAAGCGCAGTGGCCAGCAGGAACGGTGCTACGGTAGACTTTTCTCCCAAGCCTGTCAAGAATAAGCCGGGTAACGGAATGCATATCAATTTCTCGGTAAAAAAGGACGGCAGGGAAGTGGAGCTTGCTCCCGTTATCGCAGGTATACTTAAATCTGCTGCAGAGATGACTCTCTTTTTCAATCCTGCAAAAGAATCATATGAAAGACTCGGAACCATAAAGGCTCCCGGATTCATCACATGGGCTAAGGAGAACCGTTCAACCCTGATACGTATTCCCGCAGCCTTCGGAGAGTACAAGAGGGCCGAGCTCAGATCTCCGGATCCCATGGCCAATCCTTATCTTGCCTTCGGACTCATCATATATGCGGGTCTTGAGGGACTTGAGAAGGGACTGGTGCCGCCTGAAGAGACAACCATCAATCTCTACCGCGCAGAAAGAGCTACACTTGATAAATTCGATTCCATTCCTTCATCACTTGACGAAGCTGTGAATATCGCAAGCGGAAGCGAGCTGCTCAAGGAAGTGCTGCCTGAAGCACTGCTTAGATCATATCTGGAAAGGTGATCAATGTTACCGGCTGAACGTATATATAGCGTGCTGATCGTTTCGGCAGCTGAAAAAGTGAATAACGCTCTGCTCCCTTTTTTCAGGGGAGGAAGCTTTGAACCGGTGACTGTTGTTGATACCATCGCCAAGGCACAGAGAAGACTGTCTGACAGGGATTATGATCTTGTCCTTATTAACGCACCCCTGCCGGACGATTTCGGAAGAAAGTTCGCGGTGGATGTATGTACCGAAAGCGACAGCGTTGCTGCTATCATCGTCAGAAGTGAGATGTATGATGAGATAAGCACATCCATGACACCCAAAGGCGTTATGGTGGTTATGAGACCTCTTGAGGAGGACCGTATAGGAGAACTCATAGGTGTCATGTGCAGCTTCAGGGAAAGGCTCAAGAAGGTCCGTAAGAAGACCATGTCCCTGGAGGATAAGATGGAGGAGATAAGGCTCGTTAACAGGGCTAAATGGGCGCTTATAAAGGCATGCCACATGACCGAGGAGGATGCTCACAGATACATCCAGAAGCAGGCCATGGATATGTGCCTGAGCAAGAAGGAAACTGCGGAGAACATCCTCAAGACTTACGGATAGAGACGGTTGCACATGAAAGTGAATATGTTATTCTGAAGGAGTTATCATCCGGGATGGTCAGGCCATCCCTGTGAAGCTCCTTTTTTATTGGATATTACAAAATTGTCACATAGATATCACATCATTCGATGTTGGGAAAAGTCCCGTTTCGGTAAGCTTGATACATAAAGCGAAACGGAGGTAAATGTAATGGAACTGCTAAAAGTAAACGATATTAAGAAAACATATGTCTCCAGGCTCGGGGGCACCCGTGTGCAGGCTCTCAAGGGAGTCACATTCTCGGTTGAAAAGGGTGAGTATGTTGCGATAATGGGGGAGTCGGGCTCCGGCAAGACCACACTCCTTAACATCCTTGCCGCTCTTGATAAGCCTACGGGCGGAAGCGTTGAACTTGATGGAAAAAGACTGGATGCCGTCAGGGAAAGAGAGCTTGCGGCATTCAGGAGAAATAATCTCGGATTTGTTTTTCAGGAATTCAATCTGCTGGATACATTCTCTCTTAAGGATAACATTCTTCTTCCTCTTGTTCTAAGCGGGGTTCATCCGTCGGAGATGGAGAAAAGACTGCAGCCTGTCGCTGCATCACTTGGTATAGAAGATCTGCTTGAAAAGTACCCTTACGAGGTGTCGGGCGGTCAGAAACAGCGTGCTGCAGCAGCGAGGGCACTTATAACAGATCCAAGACTCATCCTTGCCGATGAGCCCACAGGAGCTCTTGATTCACAGTCTGCCTCTGATCTGCTACGTGTTTTTTCACAGATCAACAAAAACGGACAGACAATACTTATGGTAACACACTCCACCGATGCAGCTTCTCATGCGAACAGGGTACTCTTTATACGCGATGGTGTAGTGTTCCACCAGCTTTATCGCGGTGAGTCTGACAATGATGAGATGTATAAGAAGATCTCGGATACTCTCACCATGCTCAGGAGAGAGAGGTGACCCTGATGAAAAGAGGATTTTATCTGAAGATAGCGTTCGAAAATATCAGGAAAAACACACAGCTCTATATTCCCAGGATCCTTGCGGAAGCCGGACTTCTTGGCTGCCTTTACATAATGATCACTATCCTGCATGATGACAGACTGGCGGATGCGCTTGGCGGATCATATCTGCAGATGTTTATGTCATTCGGTTCATTTGTTATCGGTCTGCTCTCGTTCATTCTGATACTTTATGTTAATTCATTTCTCATGAAACGCAGAAAGAGTGATTACGGACTTTACAATGTTCTCGGAATGGAGAAAAGACATGTCATAAGGGTCCTGTTTGCCGAATCAGTCATCACATCCCTCGCATCTGCTGTTACCGGCATCCTGTTCGGGATACTGTTCTATAAGGCATCATCAGTTCTTATCTGCAGGCTGATGCATAGCGGGATAGTTCCCGGATTCTATTATCTTGATATGAGGACAGTCATCTTCCCTGTCGTAGTATTCATGTTTCTTGATATGCTGGCATTTTTCTCCGGAAGCTTATCGATCCTCTTTATGAAGCCCGTCGATCTGATGGCAGGAAAGCATGTCGGAGAAAGGGAGCCCAGGGTAAGATGGATCCTTCTGGTGATGGGGATCGTCTCTCTCGGGAGCGGATATTATATATCACTTACCACCAAGGCTCCTCTACAGGCGCTGCTGCTGTTTTTTATGGCTGTGCTGCTCGTTATCGTCGGTACATACTGTCTCTTTGTTGCGGGAACAACTTTTGTATTAAAGTGTCTGAAGAAAAACAGGAAGTACTACTATCAGAAGAATCACATGCCTGCAGTTGCAGGACTTCTTTTCAGGATGAAGCAGAATGCTGTTGGCCTTGCATCGATCGCAATCCTTGCTACAGGTGTTCTGGTCATGATCTCGACTACGGTAAGTCTGTACAGCGGAGTTCAGGATACAATGAATTCCAACTATCCCAAGCAGGTATATCTCTCCGCATTCAGTGAAGACGGTGAACTTGTCAATCATGTATCATTTGATATACTTTCAGATATTGTTTATAAAGCGGCAGAAAATAACGGTCTTGAGATAACAGAAATGGAGAAGACCAATATGCTCACGGTCTCATATCTGCTTAGAGACGACGTGTTACTGACCAAACCTGAAGCGGAAGAGATCGGCAGCTGGGATATGTCGGAACTGACCAGTGCGATCTTTATAACTGAGGAAACTTATGAAAGGTTAAAGGGACAGACGCTTGTGACGACGGATGCAAGAGATCTCGGGCTTGAGAAGGATGAGATCGCATTCAGCAGGATAATGTCAACTGCAGAGCATTTCGGAGATGTGCCGGAGACACTGACTATCGCGGGAAAGACTTATAAGGTAAAGGAAAACATATTGTATTTTCCGATATCCGCAACATACGGCAATATTGTCGATCTTATCGGTATCGTTGTTGCAGATGAAGAAGTCATGGATGAGATCTATAGGGCACAGAGGGAAAGTTACGGCGAATATGCCTCTGAATACGCGGGCAGGCTCGGACTTAATTTCAGTGAGGAGGTATCTTCGGAGGCCGGAGAAAGCTTCAGCAGTGATGTAAAGGCGATGCTTAATGAACAATTCCCGGACGGGATCAACTTTATGATAGATTCCAAATGGGAGAGCCTTCACAATGTTCTCGACATGTACGGAACATTCCTTTTCCTCGGAATACTTCTCGGATCTGTGTGTTTGTTTTCCACGATCCTTATTATATACTACAAGCAGATATCAGAAGGCTATGAGGACAGGAGCAGATTCCAGATCATGGAGAAGATCGGCATGGAAGAGCGAGAGGTAAAAAGGACCATAGGAAGTCAGCTGATACTCCAGTTCTTCCTTCCTCTTGTGACAGCTGCGATCCATACGATAATGGCATTTCCCATTCTTCTGAAACTGCTGAAGATACTGATGCTTACCAATACCTCTCTGTTTGTCACATGCACCATCATAACGCTTCTTGTATTCGGAGTCGTCTATGTGGCTGTATATCTGCTTACAGCGAGAACATATTACAGGATAGTACACTGATCGTAAGGAGATAAAATGTACAGGATCTTTCTTGTTGAGGATGATCATGCGCTCGCAAAGGAAATATGCAGACAGCTTGAATGCTGTGGCAACGAGACACGCATTGTTTCGGATTTTCATGACGTGACCGGAGAAGTTAGAGCATATGATCCCCAGCTTGTGCTGATGGATATAATGCTACCGTTCCAGAACGGATATTACTGGACTTCTGAGATAAGAAAGATCTCTACTGTTCCCATAGTTTTCCTGTCATCCGCATCGGATAATATGAATCTGATCATGGCGATAAATATGGGCGGGGATGATTTTATCGCAAAGCCTGTTGATCCTATGGTGCTGAATGCCAAGGTTCAGGCGATACTGAGACGTTCCTATGAACTGTCAGGAAGCTCCGGCATGATAAATTTTCACGGGGCTGATCTGAACACTAATGACAGCAGTGTCACTTTCGAAGGGCGAAGGACCGAGCTTACCAAAAATGAAATGAGGATTCTTCAGACTCTTCTGGATAACAAAGGGAAGATAGTCAGCCGTTATACTCTCATGGTAAGACTCTGGGATGATAACTGCTTTGTCGAGGAAAACACGCTGACGGTCAATGTCACACGCCTCAGGAAGAAGCTTGAGGAAGTCGGACTGAAGAATGTGATAGTCACAAGACCCGGAAGCGGCTACATCATATCATGAAGATCTTAAAGGAAGTTATCCGTAAAAATATAAGAGTAATGGCAGTGTTTGCTGTGATGGTCGCAGCAAACGCTACCATTTTTGCGCTTTATGACATCATTACGGAACCCATGATATATGCGGTCATACTGACATTTGTAGTGATGGCCGTGATCTTCGTTATCGATCTGATATCTGAAAACAGAAAAAGAAACCGGAGGATGTCAGTCCTTTCCTCAGTGGCATCCGAATGGAGAAATCTTCCGGATGCGGAATCTCTTGCTGAGGAGGATTATATTGAGATCATAAAAGCGCTCGGTGAACTTATGGAGAAGGTTTATGATGAAGAATCTTCCGATAAGCAGGATATGATCGATTATTATACCGCGTGGGTTCACCAGATCAAGACTCCCATCGCGGTCATGCGCTTTAAGCTTTCCGATGATACTCCGGAGCATCATGCTCTGCTGATCGAACTGTCGAGAATAGAGCAGTATGTTGAGATGGTGTTACAGTATATCCGCATCGGGAGCGGTACCAATGATCTGGTTATCCGTGAATATGATCTAGATACTCTTATATGTGAATCGGTACGCAAGTTTGCCCCGCAGTTTTTCGAGAAGAAGCTGCAGCTGATTTATGAGAAAACTGATGCGACTATAGTGAGCGACAGGAAATGGTTCATCTGTATCCTTGATCAGCTTCTGTCAAATGCGGTCAAATATACCTCTGTAGGTTCTGTCACGATATCAGTAAAGGATTCTGTTCTGAGCGTTGCCGACACAGGTATCGGGATTGCACCGGAGGATCTTCCCAGGATCTTTGAAAAGGGATATACGGGAACGAACGGACGGATTGAGAATAGATCAAGCGGACTCGGACTATACCTTGCCAAAAAGGCGGCAGACCTTCTTTCCATCAGGATAAGTGCGGAGAGCGTAATCGGAAAAGGAAGTACGTTTATTCTTGATCTTACCCAGGAAAGGGTAAGATGATATCGGGGAATGATACAGCTTGTTGGGATAATACTTGCCCAAATGAATTGATATGCTGATTGCATTGTTTCACTTTTCAAAAAGTGATTGACAACTTTCCCACAGGGTAGTAATTTATCACTTGAAAAGGCAAAGGCGTCTTTTCTGT
>CACWJQ010000066.1 GCA_902761225.1 uncultured Lachnospiraceae bacterium
GGGGCAACCAGGAGTATGTATGAGATGTTCCTGGAAAATACAGTCCCTCTTATAGAAAAGGCCCGGGAAGACAGCGCTGCCCGGAATGAATATGGTGCATCGCTCTGCAGGATAAACAAGGGATATGAATTCTCGTCCAATGATCCCATGCTTCTGGGCTATGCCGGTATGGATCTGTTCTCATCATCATATGATTCGAATGTACTGGATCTGTATAAAAATCTTGGTATCCTTCAGTATCATTACAAGGCCTGCGATCAGGGGACTACACTTGTTACAGATATGCTCCTTGGGGTTGATTACCAGATAAAAGGGATCGCTGAATATGGCTATGAACCGATACCTGTAAACCGCTCCTCATATTTTCTGTACAGAAATCCCTATTCTCTTGGTATAGGATATCTTGGCGGGAAGGATGTATGCGAATTCGGTCCCGATGCAATTGCCAATCAGAATATGCTCTTAAGTTCTGTGCTTGGATATGAAACGGAGGTGTTTTCACCGGTAGAGTTTTATGACAGGGCGTATAATGATCCCTATCCGGTATCACAAAGAGAAGAGACGGCAAGTCTTACGGCGGAAATAAATATGTACGACCGGAGAAGCCTCTTTTTTGCTCCGCAGAACGGCCTTAATCTGTATATGAATTATGATCTTGTAAGGGAATCCGATCTGGATTATCAGACAAAATCCAATTCAGAGATGTTCAGGGTCTTTCTGAACAACAGGCTAAGACACACTTTCACCGGATATCAGAGAGCCTATAATATGTATCTTGGCAGAAACTTCGAAAACTCAGAGTATGTTGTTGAGATATACGGTGATACGGAAAACAGACCGCTTCATCTGTATGTGATGGATCTTGAAAAGCTTGATGAAGCATACAGAATGCTGGAACCCGGCAGATTTATAGCTGAGAGTATATCTCCAGGTCATGTGTCGGGACAAGTAACGGTAACGGATGATGGCAGAAGAGAGCTGATATTTACGATAGCATATGATGAAAGGTTCAGGGCTTATGTTGATGGCGTGGAAGCTGAGACTTACGCATATGCAGGGGCTTTGCTTGCTATTTCGGAACTGGGAATCGGAGAGCACGAGGTAGAGATTATATACAGATAAAATACCCTCATCACGGATGGTGATGAGGGTATCTGTAATAAGATGTATTAATGCTCTTTATTTATAAGTAACATAAATTTCTTTTTCAGTATCAAGACAGAATGCTCCGAGCCTGGATGATTTGGAATTGAGAGCCATGCCGCAATCTACATCCACTACATCAATGCCGCCGCGACGTCTTATCCTGCAGATCATTCCACGTCCTTTATCGTCCATGCAGCCAAGTCTCTGGGTAAAAACATGTCCGACAACGTAGATATCATCAGGATATGCGAACCAGTCATATTCAAGCATATCAATAGGCGGTCTGTCATCGAGAAGAGAATCCCATACAACCGATTCTGCATCTATAAGAGCATCCTTATAGAATAATTCATCTCCGAACTTATAGCCTACGGAATAGGAGTGGGATATATGATAAGTCCTGTCGCCGATATGTACTCTCTTGATGAGTCTGAGAGACTTAAGATATTCAAGAATCTCATCCTGTTCATTTTCGGGAAGCTTCATGAAAGCATTGTATGTGGTCTTTCCGCCGTTTGCGGGATGGAACCAGAGATCGATGGGTGTGAATGCCTCTCCAAGATCAGACTTGCTGTTAAGCCCATTTGACCTGTTCTTGCGGATGAAATCGATCGCATCGATCATCATAATCTCATGATTGCCGAGCATGAGCTCAACATTAGGCCTCCTCATGGTGTCCTGGATTATCTTGATACCGTCACGTCCCCTGTCTATTACATCACCAACAACATACAAAAAATCATTCTCGGAAAACTTAAGCTTTTCGAGAAGCTTTTTGTATGTGGCATAATGACCATGTATATCACTTATCGCGTATATAGCCATAGTAAATAGAAGGGTACGTAACTGTTATCAGGAAATTCTCTTAATGGAATCGCTGCTGACGCAGATGACCGGTCTTATGCCGCAACGCTTGTTGAGCATCCAGTCCTTGGGACCCTGCCTGGTGATACACTGTCCGAAGCAGTCTTCACTTGCAACATAGGACAGATCGCTCGAAAAATCTCCTCTGGAACGGAGTCCGTAGCAGGGTTCGAATTCGGGATCTCTCGGAAGAGCTGCGGTGTACTGGGAAACAGGAGCAGTACATATTGTATTGTCCTTATTCTTCTTTACACCCTTGAGAGTGTCCTTGGTGTAATCGAAACCGTAATAAAGTTCATTTAGTGATGGTATATATACTTTGTCATTAGTGAATCTGTCGTCAAAAGCAGAAGTGGGAGTGGAGATCTTAGTGAAATGAAGCTTGATCTTCTCCTGTGACGAGAATGCCATATTGATGAATACGGAATTCAGCCATGCTCTGAGCTTGGAATCACCCCAGTAGATACCGGATCTGACTTTAAGTATATCGCGGTCGGAATATTTAAGATATGTGGTGCCATCGAAGGGGAGATAGTCAAGGATGTACTCACTGATAAGGGTGGTACGCCCCTTTGATTCATTGACGATCCTCCAGGGAATGGCATTGTATTTAAAATATTTGTAGCCGTCCTTGACCCTTCCGGAATGCTTCAGATTGAACTTGCTGAAAAATCCTCCGCTTTCCTTGGAACGGGCATCCTTATAAATGGGGAGACGATAGTATTTCTCCTCATTAACGATTGCTGTATTATTCTCATCATACTCAGCGCATTCAATGTCACTGGTGATCTTCTCGGGACTGAGCTCGTTCATTGGATATGAACCGAACCAAACACGTCCGTTATGATCAAGAACAATAACTCTGCGCTCGGCTACAGCTTCCTGTGCATGAGTCTGCTTGGAAGTACGCTTGATGCCATAGAGGTCGAAATACAGCTCATCAATGGTCTGCTGACGCTCTTCGGGCTTCATGGACAGACCGCGCATGATGGCTTCGCCGATGCCGGGATCAAGATCGATATTATAGCTGTTGATGGGAGTGATCAGATCATTCTCCTCACGCTCGATAGCAGACTGAGGGATGTCTCCGGTCACGAGATAATAGATAGTAGAGCAGAGGCCATAGATATCTGTCCAGGGCCCCTGTTCGGATATACGTGAAAACATCTGCTCCGGAGGAGCAAATCCCCATTTTCCGAGGAATTCCTGCTTGACCTTGGATCCGGCCTTTCTTGAGCCGCCAAAATCGATAAGCTTAATAGAGCCGTCCTTATCCAGCATAATATTGTCGGGAGAGACGTCTCTGTGAATGAGTCCGGACTGGTGAAGATCTCCGAGAATGTCGATGATGGGTTCGATCAGAGAGAGTGCTCTGTCGGAAGGAAGCCATCCGCCGTGATTGTCAACATACTTAAAGAGATTGCCGTTCTCAAGATACTCCATAACAATATAACCTGTATTATTCTCATAAAACAGGTCCTTGATGGAGACTATACCGGGATTCTTGGAATATTCGGCAAGGATTCTTGCCTCGCGTAAATAAGCCTGGGTTTCTTCTTCGTAACTGTCTGAATTAACATCGTTGAGAACTACGAGAGTGTGTCCGTCTTCAGCTCTGGTTACAAGATCTTCAGGAAAAAATTCCTTGACAGCAACACGGTACTCAAGGAGAAGATCAAAACCGATATAGGTTATTCCGTAGCCACCTTTACCCAGGATGTTGCCAACCAGTATTTTATTGTTAAGAATAGTGCCGGGAGTCAGTGCATTATGCCAGGATTTTTCACCTAACTTATCACGCCCGCAAAAGGGACATGTATCAGCATTGTCACTGACTCTCATGCATCTTAAGCATATCTTGCTGATATCGTATTTATTCATGACTTTCCGATTGAATATGTTAAATAATGGTGATCTGATTAAAGGTCAAGAAGCTTGCCCTTGAAATCGCCGAATTCTGCATCGGATATAATACCAGCGTCGTGAATCTTGGTAAGAAGTTCGATCTTCTTCTTGAAGAGCTCCATATCTCCGTTGACGGGAGAGATGATATCGGATACGATAACGCTCTTTGCTGCATTGTACTCGTCATCTGACTCGAGTCCGCCTTCAACAGCAACCCTGTGAAGCTGCATTCTCGCAACCTCATCGGTATTGGAGGAGATGGTTCCAACGATCTCAGACTTCTTGACCTCAAGCTCGCTGGATGAAAGCCACTCACATTCCTTGAGAAGCATGAGCTTCTTGATCTTGGACTTGAGAGTATCGGCATTGTTGGAATCGATGGCATCGAGATCGGAGATGAGTCTGGTACGCTTAGCTTCGAAGTCATCTGAAGTGATGACACCTGCTTCTACCATTGCGGGCCATCTGCCGAGCTTAGCTTTGAGGGCATCGCGATCGTCAGTTGACTTGGGATTGAGAGCAAGCTTAAGTCTGTTGATCTCGTTGTTGTAGTCGGTCTCGGAAAGAATCTCAGCATTCTTGAGAATGGACTGCTTTCTGAGATTGAGGATGAATCTCTCATTGTTATCGGAATCATCATAGCCGGTTCCGTCAATGAGGCTGTCGATCATCTTGTCACATTCGGATTCGCTGATAAGACCGCTGATCTTGATAACAGGGATCATAGCGATGTTGCTCTTGAAATCATCAAGATCGGATACTGTTGCATCGAAACAGGGATCCACAATGTTACGGACCTGTCTGTTGTAATCTTCATCAGTAAGGATTCCGGTGCTCTTGGAGATCATTACCTTCTGGATCTTCTCATAGAATCTGTCAAGACCTCTTTCCTTGCAGATCAGCTCGAGCTTCTTGGACTTGTAGTCATCATCGCTCATTACGCCCATTTCATGCATGACTTCGATCTTCTTGAGCTTATCTTCGTAGGAAGCGGTATCGATGGGCTTGGGAGCAGGAGCTGCAGGCTGAACGGGTGCAGGAGCAGGAGCGGGTGCAACGGGAGCTGCAGGCTGAACGGGTGCAGGAGCAGGAGCGGGTGCAACAGGAGCTGCAGCCTGAACGGGAGTGGCTACAGGAGCAGGTGCGGGAGTTCCCACAGGATGGAATAAAGTGGATCCGGCTCCAGGAGCAGGTTCACCTCTGAGCTGTTCGGACATGGTAGTACCGGCTGCAGGAGCAACCCTGGGTCCGGTATAGACATTTTCATTTGAAGGTGCAGCGGGAGCAGGAGCGGGAGCCGGTGTAGGAACCGGGGTAGCTACAGGCATGGGAGCAACAGGCTTCTGCTCGGGAACGGGACGGGCACCGTTTGAAGTCCTTCCAGCTGAAGGAGGAACGGGGCGAGATCCGTTAGAGATAGGTCTTGCACCTGTTGAAACGGGTCTGCCGTTTGAAGTTCTGGCTGCCTTAGCGGCGTCGTTCTTCTGCTTGAATGAAAGAAGAGTATCATAACATTCGCCGGAATTCTTGACGTTGGGAAGAATAACCTTGGTGCTCTTTTTGCCATACATAGTCTCAACGACAGCTTCAATGACGATGGACTCGGAACCCTGATAGTCCTCGCGTCTTACGTCCTTGACATCTGTTGAAGCAAATTCGAATGTTTCAACAGATTCAGTGCTGGATCCGGCAGCCTGAATAAAAGCCTTGCCGTTGAGCAGCACGCGCTCAGGATCGGAATCATCGATGTCGATCTTCAGATCCTTGACCTTCTGTGCACCAACAAGTCTTCTCATTGATGTTCCATAGTTAGATGTGTAAGTTTTTCTTGCCATTTGTTAATGACCTCCGGTGAAAAAATAGGATACAACATAAAAATCGCAAAGCGGAGAATTGATAGAAAACAATTCGCCCCTCTCATACTTTTGTAATAATATCACATTTTTCTGATAATTGCACCCTTATTATTGGATAATTTTACTTTTTTTAGCATGTTTTTTGAGTTTTTTATATGGGATTTTTCCTAAATCGGTGATATAATCATCTGTCGTAATATATTTTTTGAAAGGAAGCATTGGCATGGCAAGAAATTTTAAAAGAGTTCGTTTGGGAGAAGCTCTCGTTGAAGACGGATTTATAAATGAAGAGCAGCTGGAAGAAGCCCTGACCGCGGCGAAAGCCAAAGGCCAGAAACTCGGTGAATACCTCGTTGAGATCGGAACCGTTTCCGAAGAAGAGATCGCCAAGGTACTTTCCAGACAGATGGACCTTCCCTACGTCGATATCAAGGCAGTTGATATTCCGGAGCAGGTTCTCAAGCTTGTTGATTTTGACATCCTGAACAAAAAGAAAGAGATTCCATTCGGTTACGATGAGAATAACCCCAATATACTGAACCTTGCTGTGTCCGATCCTCTTGACTTCGATGCCCAGGAAGATATCAGCATGCTGACCAACCTGGAGATACAGCCCTATGTTGCGACTCTTTCAGGCATAGTTGAGACTCTTGATAAGTATTATGGACAGAAGTCCAATACAGAAGACCTTGAGAAGTTCGCTAAGGAAAAGGGACTTGTTCAGGATGAGGTCGATACCCAGAGAGAAGAAGACGTCGCCAATTCCCCCATTGTTAAGATCGTTAAGGAAATGATCGAAAAGGCGGTCCGTCAGAGAACCTCCGATATTCATATCGAAGCACTTGAGCGACAGGTGCGTGTAAGGTACAGGATCGACGGTGTGCTCTATGAGAGAGCAAGATATGAGCTGGTGTTCCTCAGTGCCCTTGTCGCACGTATCAAGGTCATCGGCGGCATGGATATAGCTGAGAAAAGAAAGCCTCAGGACGGTCGTATCACCCAGGTGGTCGACCATGTCGAATATGATATCCGTGTATCCGTTCTGCCTACCGTTTTCGGTGAGAAGGTCGTTATGAGACTTAACTCCAAATCCGGTATGAAGAGAGAGAAGAGTAAGCTCGGTCTTAAGGATTACGAGGAGAAGCAGTTCGATAACCTTCTTGCCCATCCTAACGGCATAATCCTTGTTACAGGTCCTACCGGATCCGGTAAGTCAACAACACTGTATACCGCACTTTCGGAGCTTAACTCCGAAGCGGTTAACATCATAACCGTTGAGGACCCTGTCGAGACCAATGTTGACGGTATCAACCAGGTACAGACCAATAACAAAGCGGATCTGACCTTCGCAACCGCGCTCCGTTCAATCCTCCGTCAGGACCCTGACATAATAATGATCGGAGAGATCCGTGACGAGGAAACCGCAAGAATTGCAGTTCAGGCTTCGATCACCGGTCACCTTGTCGTTTCAACCCTCCATACCAACTCCTCGGCTGCAACCATCACCAGACTTGAGGACATGGGACTTGAGCCTTACCTTATCGCAGACTCTGTCATAGGCGTTATCGCACAGCGTCTCGTAAGAAGACTTTGTCCTCTGTGCAAGAAACCAAGGCTTGCCACAAAGCTCGAGAAGGAGATCATGAACATTCCTCCCGAGCATATGGAAGATGAGATTACAATCTATGAGCCTAATGGATGCCAGCAGTGTGATAACCTCGGTTATAAGGGACGTATCGGTGTCTATGAGATCATGGTCATCACTGAGCACATGAGAGAGACCATATCCAGCAGAGCTACCGTCGGTCAGATCAAGCAGGAAGCTCTTGCAGAGGGAATGCATACCCTGCATATGTCGGGTACCGAGTATGTGCTTGACGGAACAACAAGCTATTCAGAGATGATGAGAATAAGCTTTGATTCGTAAGATTTTGCTGTTGTTTGCAGTAAATGGTGTGTTTTTGAATAATTGATAAGTTTTCTTGGCGGCAACCGAGGTTGCCGCCAAATCTGTGTAAGGTCGTTAATGAAATGTTAAAAGGAAATAAGAAATACCTGTTTTATCTGCATATTTTGCTGATAGTATATTCACTTAGTGCTGTGTGCAGCAAGCTTGCATCGACTCAGAAATTCTTGAGCTTTAGCTTTTGCCTGCTATATGGAATTGTATTGTTTCTGCTTGCACTTTATGCGCTTTTATGGCAGCAGATCATCAAGCATCTGCCGCTTACCTTTGCCTACGCCAACAAAGCGATAACTGTTGTGTGGGGGATACTTTGGGGACTTCTGATATTCGGAGAAAAGATCACACCGGGTAAGGTGCTTGGCGCTGTGTTCGTAATATGCGGGATAGTGCTGTATGCACTAAATGATGGAGATACTGATGAAAGCAAGGAAAATGCCTGTTCCGGAGCGGATTCCGGACAGGATTCCGATTTGAATAAAATACCTGATGTCAGAGATTCTGTTCAAGGAGAAGATGGAGGTGCGGAAAATGAGTAATTCGGTTGTTTTTTGCGCCTGCATGCTTCTGCTGGGGACCTTCATAAGTTCCATATCCCAGGTTATGCTGAAGAAATCTGCCGATAGAAAATATGATTCGGCAATAAAAGAATATCTCAATCCGCTGGTTATAGGAGCTTATACAATCTTTGTCATATCCACATTCCTGTCGATACTGGCGTATAAGGGGATTCCCCTTTCCATGGGGCCGATACTTGAGGCAACGGGATATTTTTATGTTACTTTTTTCGGTATCAGGATATTCCATGAGAAGATGAACGGTAAGAAGCTTGCAGCATTGGGACTGATAATAGTCGGTATCATTGCATATGCGCTGGGATAAATGAGTCAGGATAGTTTGGTGATCAGCAAAGATTTATATTGATTTATATGCCTGTATAAGGAATTATATTCATATAAGGATTACTGCATTGAATAGTGATCTGTTATATTGATGGTTCGAATGGACTGACAAATCATATAATATCGGGAGGTACATGGTATGAGTGAAAATGCAAATGCTTTCAAAGGTACTGCAATGCACAGACTTTCATATGGGTTATTCATAGTTACTGCCAAGGATTCGGATAAGCTGAACGGATGCATCACCAACACCGCCATTCAGGTTGCATCTGACCCGGACAGGATAGCGGTTGCTGTGAATAAAGCCAATTACACCCATGATATGATCCTTAAAACCGGAGCTTTTAATATATCTGTGATCAGTGAAGAAGCAGATTTCGGCCTTTTTAAGCATTTTGGTTTCCAATCAGGAAGAGATGTGGATAAGTTTGCTGATTTCACTGAGTACAGTTTATCGGAAAATGGGCTGCCTTATATTACAAAGGGCACAAATGCATATTTCTCAATAAGTGTTAAGCAGACAGTTGACCTTGGTTCACATACGCTTTTCATAGGAACGATAGATACGATGGAAGTGTTGTCCGCAGCACCTTCCGCAACGTATACATGCACCTTCCGCAACGTATACATATTACCAGGAGAACATCAAGCCAAAGCCTGAAGCTGTCGGAAAGACAAGCGATGGGCAGACGGTCTGGAGATGCACGATCTGTGGGTATGAATATGTGGGAGAGGAACTTCCGGAGGATTTCATATGTCCGATATGCAAGCATCCTGCGAGCGATTTTGAGAAGGTTGTGAAATGATTATTTTTATATGGTGTCAGATTAAAAAAAGTGGGACATTCCGTTTGGAGCTGTCCCACTTGATTTATATTGAAAACTACTGTGAACAGGCTTCGATTATTATCCTGCCCATATAATCTATCATTTCATCAGTCATTCCGGGATAAACACCCACCCAGAATGTGTTGTTCATAATGTAATCGGTACAAGGCAGATCGCCGACTACTCTGTATCTGTCGGTTCCTCTGATCTGATCGAAGCACGGGTGCTTTATGAGATTTCCGGAAAAGAGCAGTCTTGTCTGAATATTATGATCTTCTATATATCTGGTTATCCGGTTCCTGTCTAACCCGGATCCTTCCCGTACCGAAATGAGGAATCCGAACCATGAAGGATCGCTGTTTTCGGCAGGCTCGGGAAGTATGAGCTTGTCTTCCGCAGATTTTAACGCTTCATGCAGCCTTGCCCAGTTGTGTTTCCTTCGTTCTATAAATCCCGGGAACTTCTTAAGCTGTTCGCATCCGACGGCAGCCTGCATATCGGTTACCTTAAGATTGTATCCAAAGTGGGAATATACGTATTTATGATCATATCCGGCCGGGAGTTCACCAAACTGTCCGTCAAACCTGTGACCGCAGAAATTATCCTTTCCGCTGGGGCATACACAATCCCGTCCCCAGTCTCTGAAGGAGAGGATTATTCTGTGTAAAAGCGGATTATCTGTGTAAACGGCTCCGCCTTCTCCCATAGTCATGTGGTGAGGAGGGTAGAAACTGCTTGTTCCTATATCACCCCAGGTTCCGGTGAATTTGGTTAGACCGTCATAAGCGTACTTGGAGCCAAGAGCATCACAATTGTCTTCGACAAGCCAGAGATCATGTTTGTCACAGAATGCTTTGACAGACTTAAGGTCAAACGGATTGCCAAGGGTATGGGCTATCATAACGGCTTTGGTCCTGGGAGACAGGGCAGCTTCGAGCTGCGTAACATCTATGTTGTACTGAGGAACGGTAACATCAACGAAGACAGGAACTGCACCATAGTTAAGTATTGGAGTCACAGTTGTGGGAAATCCGCACGCAACGGTTATAACTTCGTCACCGGGCTTTATCTGTCTGTCTCCGAGTTCCGGAGCTGTCAGAGTCATAAAT
>CACWJQ010000067.1 GCA_902761225.1 uncultured Lachnospiraceae bacterium
ATCTCATTACATGCTTCCATATTGTCGGCACGTTCATGATCTGTTCTCTGATATTCTATACCGAGACCGTCAAGGTAATCATATGTCCTGATCTCTCTGGGAAGTCTTCCTTCAGTATTCTCCGGTCTTCCGTTATATAACTCCATTTAAACCTCTTTCCGGGAATCAGCGCTTCTTCAAACCCTTAAACAAAAAGATCAGGCACACGATGATAAGCGCCACAACAATGGCAAGTGACACGCAACCGATTCCCAGAAAAATCTTTCCGTATCTGAGTGCCGCAGCTGCTGCCTCTTCACCCTGCAGGGTAACACCGTTGACTGTAATGTTCGCATCATATGGATTCATACTGAACACCACTCCCAGTGTAAGAAACAGCATTGTCAGAAATCCGGGTATTACCGATAAACAGCCTGTCACGACAGCCGTCATAATATATCTGTCTTTCTTGATCTTCTCTTCCATTTCTTCCCCCCTATGTAAATCTGCCGATCCATTCCTGCAATAATGTGCAATGCAGCGCGATCACCGTTATCATTCAATATATTCCCGTATATTGAAGCTTACCTCTGTGCGCATCTCTTCGGGAGTTATTCCCTCCACATATTCGGTCGCATATGTGTCTCCGGATACAGGGTCGATATAATAACGAACCAGTGCTCCGGTATCATGGGTAAGTATCTAAAAATCTTCTTCATTTTGAATCTCAATCCTTTTCTTAAATTCAGAAAGATAGTATAGATATTTTTTCTCCAAATAACAAGAGGCATCCGGGTGTGGATGCCTCTGAATGATCAATTGCCGTCAGCCATTGCCACTGTTATTGCCCGCTCCGGCATTAGGATTGTTATGTATCATACCACGCTCAATACAGATCCTATTCATGCAATAACGGAAATACCCAAATCCTATTATTGCATATGACCACAGTATGTTACAATGAGCAAGGCGTAAGTATTCAGCGGGGGTGGAACCGGTATCGTGAAAAGCATGAAGCAATATTCTATCAGACACATGGGATTTTGGCGGACCGTCATGGTTATGACTGTCCTGATCCCGGTCACCTGTCTTATGTCATTTATCAGGCCCTGGGCAGACTTTTACACAGACCATATCTACATCTTTGTACGCGAACCGCTCACACGCCTGACGGAAAAGATCCCGTTCCCTCTCGGAGAGATCCTCATGTATCTGGGAGCATTCATTATCGCATTAGCCGCTGTGATACTTATCCTTCTTATTTTCCTTCACGGAAAAAGAAGATACAGATCATTCGTATCAGTATATTTCAGAAGTCTTGTCATCATCATCCTGACGATGCTCCTTATATATTCCCTCCAGTGGCTCACGCCTTACAATAGTTCAGTGCTTGGAGATCCATCTCCTTCAGAGCGCTCCTACACTGCAGCCGAGCTTCGCATTATCTATCTGTATGTGATAGACCACCTGAATGAAGAATGCCGGAATGTACCAAGGGATGAAAACGGAAAAGTCATCTATGATCCCAAGGAAGTAACAGAAGAAAAAGCAGGGATTGCGATGAACGGGATATCGGATGAATTCCCAAGACTGCGTGGACACTATCCCTCCATCAAGACTGCTCTTTGCTCAGACGTGCTGGAATGGATGTGGATCGGAGGATATACCTATCCCTATACCATGGAGATGACTTACAACAGATATACTGACAGATTCTATTTTCCCACATTATATGCACATGAAAGCTCGCATCATATGGGATATTACAAAGAGCACGAGGCCAACTTTCTGGCCTACCTTGCGTGTGTGACCAGTGATGATCCCGTGCTCCGTTATTCCGGATATTACAATATACTCTATTACATCGACGATGATTATTATGAAGCATGCCTCGCTTCAGGCGCAGAGGACATGTACTGGATCGATATCGAGGAACATCCCATAGATCCTCAGGTCATAGCCGATGTGATCGATGCGTCACTTGAAGCTGATGAAGCTTATCAGAGCGAGGATCATCCCCTTGAGGACTTTGCCGATGAGGCTACCGAGATATCGGAGGTCGGCTGGGATACCCAGGCTCAGATCCTTCAGGAATACAACTACGACGGTGTCGTGCTGCTCCTCCTTAAATACTATGACGGAAAATTATATTAGTGCTGAATGATTATACCGCCGTAATACTCGGGATGTCCTTCATCGTCACAGAGCACAAATGCTCTGGGCTGAAGCACCACATAGGTACCGTCCGGCCTGCGGGCACGATAGCTGAGGTCCTTGGGATCTCCGGTTCCGCATATAATGGAATCAACTATCCTGTTATACTTGATCAGATCATCGGGATGAACGTAGTTCTGCCACATTTTCCCAACATGATACATGTACTCCGACTCGAATCCATAATCATCAACAAGTCTTGCAGACCATCTGGAATAGTCATATCTTAAGTCGTTCAGGAACACATATCCGCCGCCCGAGATTGTGATCAGGGCATCGAACATGGCATCAAGCTTTCTCTTCCTGCCATCCGGAATGGGTATCTCCACCTTTGTAGCTGTTGCCTCCCTGTTAGCGGGGGAACCGGACTTAAGGAGCTTCTTGTCTTCATACATGGCAAGATCCGCACGCTTTACCACATCTGCGAATTTGGCATCGGATGAAGGCTCATATACCGATACGCCGGCCGAGATAACAGGGCCCGAACGTGAACGGCCGTTGGCATAGGATTCCCTTCTCAGATTCTCGAGAAGTTCTTCCCTTATCTCATATTCCTCGTCCGTCAGATATACTGCGAATTCATCTCCTCCGATACGGAATATCTGGCTGCGCTGGAAATTCTCACATATCATCCTGCACGCCCTGCGAAGGTATTCATCACCAAAGCTGTGTCCTCTGGTATCGTTATAAAGCTTCAGATCGTTAACATCGCATACAATGATACCGAATTTCAGACCGGTATCCACCTTACGAATGCTCTCATCCAGTGTTCTTCCAAGATCCACAAATGCATGATAATTCCTGATGCCGGTCAGCTCGTCAAGCTTAACCTGTCTTTCAACAGACTGAAGTCTCTCCAGCTGCGCTTCCTTTTCCCTGGTCTCATCATTGATATTTTCCATGCAAAAAAGAATGTGCTTTCTATCCCTGCATAGCATATCGACATGTCTGATATGGACAACATTGCCATCAAGTATAAGTCTGCAGGTCACGGAAAAAGAGCCGTTCCTGGATACTGATTCAACAATGTTCTGTTTATCATGGATCAAAAGTGCAAGCTTCAGGTCATCGGGATGTACATACTTATCCGCATTGGCCCTGGACATTTCAAAAAAGTCATCGCCCTCTTCAGGGATATTCAATTCTGCAAGTATCTGTGTAGGAACAAGTACAGTATAGTGTCCCGATTCTGCATCCACGTAAAATACGCTGTCGTAATGTGCAGCCAGTGTCTCAGCGATCTGGTTTAATGCTGTCTGATCGAACATGTAATACAAGCCTCCGGTTTATTTTTTGATATGCACAGGCATTTAAGCCCATATATTACTATTATATATCATTTTTCCTCATAATCATAAGCATAATTATAAGGATCACCGGAAAGATCAGTCCGACGCCCATTCCGACACGGATGTCATCACCCGCACACTGGGTAACCCTGCCCACAATTGCAGGTCCCACGCTCCCACCAAGGTCTCCCGCCATGGCTAAAAGTGCGAACATTGCGGTACCTCCTGCAGGAAATTTCTTAGATGAGATGCTGATGGTCCCGGGCCACATTATACCGACAGAAAACCCGCATACTATGCATCCCATAAGCCCGATATAAGGATTCGATGAAAGTGATGTCATAAGATAACAGACAACGCACAGAGCCCCGGATCCCAGCATGAACCCGGACAGATTGAGCTTATCTCCGTATTTTCCGTAGATGATGCGGCTGATGCCCATGGAAACCGCAAAAAGACAGGGACCCATAAGATCACCGATGGTCTTGGACAGTCCAAGAGAAGCCTCGGCATAGGCTGATGCCCACTGAGCCATTGATAATTCAGATGCACCGGCACACACCATAAGGCATATGGACACCCAGAACACAGGCTTGCGCATCAGCTGCCTGATCCCCATTCCCTTGCCCTCTTCCACAATAGGGACTATGGGGCAGGTAGCGAAGTTATAGATATTGTAAGCAGGGATCAGCGCCCAGATACATGCAAGATATTTCCACCTGTCCATTCCAAACACTGCAAAAAATGCGGTTGAGACCAGCACCGTACCCACCACTCCCCAGCAGTAGAAGGAATGAAGCAGACTCATGGTTGCCTCTTTGTTTTCAAAGGGACACGCCTCTATTATGGGACTTACCAGAACCTCTATGAGTCCGCTTCCGATGGCATATACGGTAACGCTGATAAGGATCCCCGCAAATGCATCCGGAAGTATGTCCGGCAGGAATGCAAGCCCTGCAAGGCCGGCTGCTGAAGCTATCTCGGATATCACCACAGAGATCCTGTAGCCTATCCTGTCAACAAACTTTGCACATAGCAGATCCACCAGGAGCTGTGTGAAGAAAAAAACTGCGGATATCAGGGCGATATTACCAAGAGATATCCCATAGTCATTATGAAATCTGAGAAACAGCAAAGGAGCAAAATTCGCAGCTATAGCCTGGGTTACGAACCCCAGGTAACATGCTGTTTTAGTCTTACGATAATCTGTCATGCCTGTCACTTCCTGTATAAACAATATCTCCTCTGCCCGCAGAAACAGGGCGACTCACCAACTGTTTCATGATATCATTCATTATATGGACGAACAAGGGTGAAGGGTGGACAGTTCTTTCATTCATACAAAAAAGGACGGTGGATCACCACCGTCCTTTGTGTCTGCTTATTCACTTCATGAATTACTTACTGCAATGAGTTTCTCAAGTGTCTCAGCTGCCTTGCCGGAATCGATGAGTTCAGCTGCGAGCTTTATTCCGTCTTCCATGGTATCAGCCTTGCCGTCGATGTAGAGGGCTGCACCGGCATTGAGGAGAACTGCGTTTCTCTTGTGTCCCTTGGCACCTGCAAGGATGTCTCTTGCAATCTGTGCGTTCTCTGCGGGGGTTCCTCCCTTAAGTTCATCCTTGGAGCAGGTCTCAAATCCAAAATCCTCCGGTGTGATGGTGCGGGTTCTGTACCAGCCGTCCTTGATCTCACAGATCCTGGTGGGTGCAGAGAGTGATATCTCATCGAGCTTGTCCATTCCGTAGACAACCATTCCGCGCTTTACTCCAAGGCTTACAAGAACCTGGGCAAGAGGCTCTACAAGATATTCGTCATATACACCCAGAAGCTGCTCGGTGGGTGATGCGGGATTGGTAAGAGGTCCGAGGATGTTGAACACGGTTCTGAAGCCAAGTTCTTTTCTGATGGGACCAACATACTTCATTGAAGTGTGATACTTCTGTGCGAAGAAGAAACACATTCCGACCTCGTTAAGAAGCTTTACACACATCTCGGGAGTCTGATCGATGTTGACTCCGAGAGCCTCGAGGCAGTCAGCGGTTCCGCAAAGTGATGATGCTGCACGGTTTCCATGCTTTGCAACCTTCACTCCGCCTGATGCAGCAACTAATGCCGATACGGTTGAGATGTTAAAGCTTCCGGCATTGTCCCCGCCGGTACCTACTATCTCGAATACATCCATTCCGGTATCCACTCTGGTAGCATGATCTCTCATGGCAGCTGCACAGCCTGCTATCTCATCTGTGGTCTCGGCCTTTGCACTCTTGGTTGAAAGTGCTGCGAGAAATGCGGCATTCTGAGTGGGAGTGGTCTCACCGCTCATTATCTCGTTCATTACGTCATAGGCTTCCTGATAAGTTAAATCTTCCTTGCTTACGATCTTTACGATTGCTTCTTTGATCATACCCTGCTCCTTTTCGCATTCAGGCTTTCTGACGGGAATAAAAAAAGCCCCGACAGAAAATTAATGGTTTTCTGTCAAGGGCGAATTGCCAATCCGCGGTGCCACCTTGATTCACGAAAATGACTTCGTGCACTTGCGAGATACCTTCATATCTCCGACAACTAACGTATGCCTCACGTCACGAATACTCGAGCTTACTCTTTCCTCATGCCCTCAGCGGCCCATATAAGGATCTTCATCCACGCATTCCTCATATCACCCGGCTTACACCATCCCGGACTCGCTTGGGTTACCCCGACGATAAAATGCTTTTTCTTCCGCTTCACAGGTTTTAAATTATTTGGATTTTAACGCTACAGACGTATCGTGTCAATAAAAAATTATATACCGATCTCCTGTATCAATCTGATCAGATAATAGATAAACGAACCCGTACTTATGCACATCACAAAATAACTGAAAATAGTGACGAACCACTTTGTAAATCCGTGGTGATTTCTCAAGGTGCTTATATCAAGCCCCATCCAGGCGGTGAATGCAGTACCCATCACATACCGGGTTCTGGAATCACCGATCGCTTTGTTGCCCTTTACCATCTCTATCAGCAGGAAGATCCATGCCAGGATCATCAGTATAATACTGAACCACATCACAGCCATATAATATTTTCTTCTGAGGGTTGATGTGAGATACTTTACTCTCCCGGCCCCCTTGCCGCTCCAGGTAAGCCGAATACGGCAACCGCTGTCAACTGAAGTGGGGGTTCTGACCCAGGTGTTCAAACCATCCCTGGTGATGAGTAATCCATTCTGCGGTATCGCAGCTCCGGTCGCAAACATTCTGAGTTCGGAAACAGTCTTATAATCACCGGGTTCCAGAATATATGTATATACTTCTCTCATTTGATCTCCTGCACCTGCATTCCGCGTGCCCTATATACGCTGTCAAAAAATCATCAGGCCGCATACTTTCACTTCTTTGATCCTACAGCTCCGATCAGAATAAAAACAGAAGCGATGCAATTCAGTATGTTTACAAGGGGTGCGATACCAACCTCGATCATACTGTGAGTACTCAGAGTGACTGCAAATCCAAGGAATAAGATTCCGTCAACCAACAGGAGCACGAAGGATAAGGCCATAATGGAGATTGATAAGACCAGGGCTCCGGTACGCCTCAAAAGCGCCGATACGATTGTAATGACACTGGTGACATACATAGCAAAATACATCCATATCAATTCATGCCACCAATCCTTTATGCTGTCGAAATAGGTGATATTATATACCACCTTATATACCAGGCCTGCCACTGCGATGATAAGACCTATCAGCTTGAGAACACTGAACGCAGCCTTATTACTCTGAGGCTGGGCATATGGCATCTGAGCATATTGCATCTGTCCGTTTGGCATCTGCATGTATTGGGGCTGTCCATTTGGCATCTGCTGATATGGCATCTGCGTATATTGGGGCTGTCCGTTAGGCATCTGCTGATATGGTACCTGCGTGTATTGGGGCTGTCCGTTTGGTGCCTGTGTGTATTGCGCCTGTCCGTTTGGCATCTGTCTGTAATCCATGTTATAATCCCTCTGATAATTTATTGATTCAGCTTCTTCACCAGTTCCGCACGTATCTCCGTGACATGCCTTATAGCCTGCTCACACTGTTTTCTGGCATTGCCTATCTTGGACTGAACAAGTACATCTGCTATAAATCCATCGAAGAAAAAGTCGGCAAAGGTGAGAAATTCATTGATGTGTATTGAACTGTATCCGGACACATCCCTGAGTTCCCTGCTGAACTTCTGAAGTGCGAACCTTGCTTCATCTATCTCGCGTTCGGCACTGCTCATCTTGCTGTGTTTGGCAATACCGGAGATAAGTCCTCCACCTCCTCCGAATATATCAACAAGTCCCCAGTTCCTGGCGCTCTTCAGACGTTTGTCCGCAGCCCTGAGATGATACAGTGCATTATCTGCTGCAGATATGGCTTCGTTTATTTCCTTACGTTCGAGATCATTCATTTTATATCCTCCCACCAGTTCTCGGTATAGGATTCAATATCAGGATAATTTACAGTCTGACCTATCCTTGGTGTGATAAGCGCAGCACCGGTTTTATCTGATTCATTCTTTACACGGATGATTGAATCATCCCAGGCATGATTGCATATACAGAATGTTCCCCAGTGCACCGGGATCAGGTATGTTGCTCCTGCATCGAAATACGCCTGTACCGTCTCTTCCGGGAACATGTGGACTGATGCCCATGAAGGGTCATATTGTCCGCATTCTGCTATCATCACATCGGGAGCTCCAAGTCTGTCACCAACCTCCCTGAACGCTTCACAATAGCCGCCATCCCCTGTGTAGTACACCTTATGATAGCCGTTATCGAGATAATATCCTCCCCATAAGGTAGAATTTCTCATAAAGGGATCACGTCCCGTAAAATGCTGTGAAGGCGTAAGAGTGATGGTCATGCCATTTATATCAGTCTTCTCCCACCAGGCAAGAGCCGTTATCCTGTCATCTCCGATTCCCCATCCACGGAGTATGGTATCAACTCCAAGAGGAACGACAAATTGACAGCTTCCGGATTTAAGTTCAAGGATCGTCTGATAATCCAGGTGATCGTAATGATCATGGGATATAAGCACTATATCTATATCCGGCATCTCATCCGTTGTAAGGGGAATCTCCGAAAAGCGCTCAGGGCCGGCAAATCCAACAGGTGAACTCCTCTGACTGAGCACGGGATCTGCAAGTATACAGGTCTTCCCCGCCTGTATCAAAAATGATGAATGTCCAAGCCATGTATATGTAAGATCATTTTCTTCGGGAGCAGTTAAAAGCTCAGGTTTATCAGCAGGTATGATCTGTTCAGGCACGCGCCTCGGATCTGATGCATAGCTTTCGCCTGACATAAGCGCAGATTCATGCACATTATGAAACGATCCGTCATGAAATGCAGAAGTCCTCTCCTCATACGCATCCTTTTCAGCACTCGAAGGATGGGCACCTATCGAAGGATAAAAGTGCAAAAACAGAAGTCCTGCGATGAGTATCAGGACCGGTATGGCGATTATTATCAGTAATATCAGCAATATTTTCGACACTTTCTTCATAAACTGCCAATACTTCTCCGAGTGACATTGCTACTGCCTAAACAGCAGCATCACTGCTCAAATGTTCCGTAAGCCTTAACAGCCTCGTCTATGGTCATCTCACCTGTTGATACACGATAGACCGCCTGACGCATCTGTATAACGGCATCATCCGTAATTCCGATCTCCTCAGGTGAAAGGATGCGGGATTCGGGCACTTC
>CACWJQ010000068.1 GCA_902761225.1 uncultured Lachnospiraceae bacterium
CTTTCCAGATGCTTTCAGGAACAATTAAATAATTCTGTGGTGGCTCTCTGAAAAACACTTGACAGGAGGTCATTACATATCAAATTTTTATAAACTTTGGATTTAACAATTAGTTTATTGACGTATATGGGCAAAACAGCTATCATATGAAAATCTTAACAGAAGAATCGGGAAAAGGAGGCAGATCATGCAGATTGAAGTGATCGGAAATCTTCGCATCAAATGCACCCTTACAAGTGAATATCTCAAGTCCCGCTGGGTGGATATAGACGACCTGGCATACGGAACGGAGGCGATGACAGCTCTGTTCAGGGATATAATAGAAGAGACCAGGGAGAAGTTCGGGATTGACTTTACCGCAAGGGAGAATCACCCGGTCATGATAGAGGCTGTTCCCATGGGAGAAGGCACTCTCACGGTCTTTATCAGCAAGGCCGAGGACGCCGAGGAGCTGGACACCAGGTTCTCGAGGTTCAGTCCGAAGAATCAGGGCGAAGGGATCACACCCTCCGGCGACTTCGAAGATGAAGATGACTATATGGACGCCTTCGATCCGGACGATGAAATGGATATGCCCCGGAAAAAGCCTTCAGGAAAGCCCGTCCCGAAAAAGTCCGTATCCGAATTCGGCAGATCCTTCTTCGACGTGCTCGATAAGGAAAAAGACAAGATCCGGGAAAGCGGCTGCATTATCACTGTAGCCTTCGAAAGGCTTACGGATGTCATGGATCTTGCTTCGAAGGCCGGCGGATACGAGGGCGAATCCTCGGTATACAAAAACAGGCAAAACGGCAAATACCTCCTCGTCGTCCCCGCAGAGGGAGAGGATTTTGCAAAGGCGATGAATTTTGCGGAGCTTGCCACCGAGTTCGGAAAGGTGCGTCTCGTTCCAAGGTCCGGAGCCTCCTTCCTAGACACAGGCTACGACATTCTGGTGGCACAGAGGGCACTGGAAAAGCTGGCGCAGTAACCCTGCCCCGGCGCTACCATCATCCGATGGGCGCTATCTCATAAATCAATATCCCGGCAGGCCGGAACACTTGTTTCCGGTCTGCTGTTTTTATGGGAAAAGTATGGTATAATGGCTTCAAATGGTGTTTTATACCCTACTGATACAAGAGAGGAAAAGCCATGATAAAAACCCGCCTAAAGGTTAAGGGTCATCTGAAATCGTACATGCGGTTCAGTCTGTACCTGGGACTGCTGCTGGCTGCGGTCAACATAGCCTTATTCTTCGTAAATATCCAGGCAGGCGCGCTGCTGTGTGCGTTCACGGTATTTTACTTTATCGTGTCCCTGACGCTCTACTACAATAACAAGCCGCTCATCATGAACGAGCTTGTGAGCTTTGCGACAGAATACGGCCAGATCCAGAAGAAGCTCTTAAAGGAGCTGGACATCCCTTACGTGCTCCTCGATGAGGACGGCAAGGTGATGTGGACCAACATCGCTTTTGACAAGGTGATCGGTGAAGGATCGAGATACAATAAGTCCATCACCTCTCTTTTCCCCGTGATAACGGGGGACAAGCTCCCAAGGGAAGAGGATACTCCGGAGACAGAGTTCGACATCGAGCATGAAGGCCGTGATTACGCCATCAGGCTCAAGCGCATCCCTCTCAAGGAAATGGCCGAAAACAGCGACCTTATCGAGGCAGAGAGCTATAACGGTTACCTCATCGCCATGTTCATGTTCGACAAGACGGCGCTCAACATCGCACTCCAGGAGCTGGATGACCAGTCCCTCTGCGTCGGAATGATCTACCTGGACAACTTCGACGAGGCAATGGAAAGTGTTGAGGAAGTCAAGCAGAGCCTGCTGGCAGCCCTCATAGACAGGAAGGTCAACAAGTACATCTCCTCCATGGACGGCATCTGCCGCAAGATGGAGAAGGACAAGTACCTGGTCATACTTCGTAAAAAAGCCATCGCCGACATGCAGGACAAGCACTTCGAACTGCTCAGCGATATCAAGACTGTGAAGATCGGTGAAAACAGCATGGCTGTCACCACCAGTATCGGTCTGGGTGTGGACGGTCTCACATATGCACAGAACTACGAGTACGCACGTAACGCCATAGACCTCGCCCTGGGCAGAGGCGGCGATCAGGCGGTCATCAAGACCAAGGATCAGGTCACCTATTACGGCGGCAAGTCGCAGACGGTTGAAAAGAGTACCAGAGTCAAGGCAAGAGTCAAGGCCCAGGCCCTCAGAGAGATCATCTCAGCCAGGGACAACGTCCTCATCATGGGACACAGGAATCCCGATGCGGATGCCTTCGGTGCTGCGGTGGGTATCTACTGTATCTCCAAGGTCCTCGGCAAGAACGCTTATATCGTAATGGATAACCCCACCAGCGACATACAGCCCCTCATCGACTCCTTCATAAGCGGCGGTGAGGAATATGAGGAAGTCCTGATCAGCTCGCAGCAGGCGATAGACCTTGCTTCCCCTGCTTCGGTGCTCGTTGTTGTTGACGTGGGCAAGCCCTCCATCACGGAGTGCCCCGACCTTATCAAGTACTGCAAGACAATAGTCGTCCTCGATCACCACAGATCCGGAAGCGAGACCATCGAGAACGCTACCCTGTCCTACATAGAGCCCTATGCATCCAGCGCCTGCGAGATGATCTCCGAGATCCTCCAGTACGCTGCCGATAATGTAAAAATACGTCCCGAGGAAGCGGACTGTATGTACTCGGGTATCATGGTGGACTCCAACTCATTCCAGAGCAAGGCCGGTGTCAGAACCTTCGAAGCAGCGGCATTCTTAAGAAGATGCGGCGCGGACGTCACCAGAGTCAGGAAGATGTTCCGTGCAGGTGCGGATGAATACAGAGCCAAGGCGGATGCGGTCTCACAGGCCGAGATCTACAAGGGAGTCTTTGCAATCTCCGTATGCACCGCGGACGACTGTCCCAGCCCCACGGTCATCGGTGCCCAGGCAGCCAACGAGCTGCTCAATATCCGCGGCATAAAGGCAAGCTTCGTGCTCACGGAATACTCGGGCAAGATCCATATCAGTGCAAGATCGATCGACGAAGTCAATGTCCAGCTCATAATGGAACGCATGGGCGGAGGCGGACATCTCTCGGTTGCGGCATGTCAGCTTGAGGGAACCCAGATTGAGGAAGCAATCGGCGAACTTAAAAATACTATCGATTCAATGATGGAAAGCGGTGAAATCTAATGAAGATCATTTTATTAAAAGACGAAAAGAAACTCGGCAAGAAGGGTGACATCATCAACGCCAGCGACGGCTACGCAAGGAACTACATCCTTCCCCAGGGCATCGGCGTAGAGGCAACTCCCGCCAATATCAACGACTTAAAGCTTCAGAAGGCCAACGAGAAAAAGATCGCTGACGAGAAGCTCAAGGAGGCTCAGGAACTTTCCGAAAAGCTCTCCGGCCTCACGGTAAATACCACCATCAAGACAGGTGCGGGCGGACGTGCCTTCGGCTCCATCTCCTCCAAGGAGATCGCAGAGGAATGCAAGAACCAGCACGGGATCACCCTTGATAAGAAGAAGATCGTCCTCGACGATGCGATCAAGGCTCCCGGAACATACAATGTACAGATCAAGCTTCACCCCCAGGTTACAGGAACACTCAGCGTAAAAGTCACAGAGGCTTAAAATGGACGGTTTTAACGAGAACATCATCAGAAAAGTAATGCCCCATGACGATGACGCAGAAAGAGCCGTTCTCACCAGTATGCTCATGTCCTCCAAAGCCATTCAGGAGGTACAGGAGGTGATCAAAGCCGGTGACGAGTTCTACAACAAGGTCTATGGCACCATTTTCGAGACCATTACCGAGATGGAGAACTCCGGTCAGAAGGTGGATCCCGTCACCCTCAAGGATAAGCTCAGTGAAAAAGGACTTCCCTCAGAGGTGGCAAGCCTTTCATTCATAATGGAGATAATGAAGGACTCCTCCTCTTCGACCAGTGCCAATGTCACCTTCTATGCGGGCATCGTGCACAGAAAGGCCGAGTCAAGAAGTCTTATAAAGGCAGCCGAATCCATAGCCGAGCAGGGCTACAAGGATGACACCGACGTCCAGGAGCTTTTCGACAATGCCGAAAAGAAGATCTTCGAGGCAACCCAGTCCAAGATCGTACGCGATATCAGGCCCATCAAGGATGTCTTCTATGATGCACTGACCAATGTCTCCAACGCCTACAGGATGCAGGGACAGGTCACCGGTGTCTCCACAGGCTTCTCAGACCTCGACTATATGACTTCGGGCTTCCAGAATTCGGACTTCATCCTGATCGCAGCCAGGCCTTCAATGGGCAAGACCGCATTTGCACTGAACATCGCCGAGCACATGGCCCTCAAGGGAAAAAAGGGAGTAGGCATCTTCTCACTGGAAATGGGTGCCGCACAGCTTGCCAACAGACTCATGGCCATGCATGCAAGAGTCGACGCTTCCAACTTAAGAAGCGGTAAGGTCACCGGCGATGATTTCCAGAAGATAACGGAAAGCGGAACCCTCTTCGGAAGGTCCGGACTCTTCATCGACGATACTCCCGGGATCTCCGTCTCCGAGGTAAGAGCCAAGTGCAGACGTCTCAAGGCACAGGACAAGCTGGACATCATATTCATCGACTATCTGCAGCTGATGCAGGGCTCCGGCCGTGCAGAGAGCAGGCAGCAGGAAGTATCCCAGATATCAAGAGACCTCAAGGGACTTGCAAGAGAGCTCAATATCCCCGTGGTCGCTCTGTCACAGCTCTCCCGTACAGTTGAAAGCAGAAAGCCTCCCAAGCCCATGCTTTCCGACCTTCGTGAGTCCGGCGCCATCGAGCAGGATGCCGACGTTGTAATGTTCATCTACCGCGAGGATTATTACAATAAGGACACCAAGCGCAAGAACGTATCGGACATAATCATTGCCAAGCAGCGTAACGGCCCGGTGGGAGACATCCACCTTGTATGGCTGCCTCAGTACACCAAGTTCGCCAACATGAGCAAGGATGAGAAGGAAAGACTCAAGTCCGAGAGTGATGAGGAATAATAAGATAAACAGAATAAACAGATAAAAAAATACAGGTGGTCTCCCACCTGTATTTTTGTGTTCAGTTTAGGATCACTCCTGCTCGATAGCAGATACGGGGCACTGTCCTGCGCATGCGCCACACTCAATGCACTTATCCTTATCGATCTCGAACTTGCCGTCTCCCATGGAGATAGCTCCAACGGGGCACTGAGCCTCGCAAGATCCACAGCAGATGCATCCATCGCCAATCTTATATGCCATAGCCTATTACCTCCTTACATTTTTGTCCTCCGGTTCCTCCGGACTTGTCCTTCCGGCACCTTCAGACTTAAACCCTACGAATTAGATTTTATAATAATCGTCTTACTCTTTCAAGAATTATTTATGCTCGAAACTCTCACCTGCGGCGGTAAGTTCCTCGCGCCTCTTCCTGACTCCGTCAAGGATGACCTTCTTTTTCTCAAGAAGCACTTTGGGATCTAAGGGCTTGGTATCCTTGAGCCTGTATTCGATGCCCAGCTCCTCGTACTTCTTCTTGCCCATATCGTGATAGGGAAGGGCATCCAGAGCCCTTAAATTGTGGAACTGTCCGATGAAATATCCAAGTTCATAGAGATACTTGTCATCATCCGTAAGACCTGGCACGATAACGTGGCGGATCCACATATCAACGTTCTTCTCCTGGAGATAGAACGGGAATTTCAGAATATTCGTGTTGGGCTGCTTGCAGAGATCCTTATGATGCTCATTATCTATGTGCTTGATATCCAGCATTACAAGGTCTGTAACCGCCATGAGCCTGTCATACTTTTTCATCAGCTCCGCATTATCAGGGTTGAACATTATACCGGATGTATCCAGGCATGTGTGCACGCCGTCCTTCCTGCAGAGCTCGAAAAGCTCGATCAGAAAGTCTATCTGGACAAGGGGCTCTCCGCCTGTTACGGTAAGTCCTCCTCCGTTCTGATAGAATGAATCATTCCTGTGATACTGCTCCATTATGTATGAAGGCTCCATATCAGTGGCACCGGTCATCTCCCAGGTATCGGGATTGTGACAGTATGCACATCTCATGGGGCATCCCTTTACAAAGACGACGAATCTTGTTCCGGGACCGTCAACCGTACCAAAGCTTTCCAGGGAATGAATATGTCCGATCATATGCTGCTCCTTTTAAGAACCTGCGCCTTCATCACGGGTGCAGGTGCCGGTAAATACTGATGTAAGTGTTATATCTGATTTTTTAAAAACAGACCCGAAGCGGTTGCTCCGGGCCTGTATAGATATATGTTACTCCGGGTATTAACGTCACACATTCTTCACGCCATGGCGCAGATCACATGTAACTTTCCGGTCACGGTATCTCAGAAAGACTCGTGGAAGGTTCTGGAGATAACGTCTGCCTGCTGCTCGGGAGTTAACTTGATGAAGTTAACAGCGTATCCGGATACACGGATGGTGAGCTGAGGATAGTTCTCGGGATGCTGCTGAGCATCGAGAAGAGTGTCTCTGTTGAGAACGTTAACATTGAGATGGTGGCCACCCTTGGTAGCATAACCATCAAGAAGATTTACCAGGTTGTTAACCTGAGCTGTAGCTGCTTCTGCCATGATTATTTTCCTCCTGTCAGATTAAGCGGATGCAATGCATCTGCCGATAATTAATTCATTGATAATCGTCGATACCCTGATGGAGAGTAGGAACGCTGCATGCCAGAGGGGTTCTGGAGCAATCCGTGCAACCCATGGTGGTAACATCCCGCACATCAGTCTGATCTTCCGACGTGTCGACATTTACATGTCCGGTGCCGTTTTCGAAACCTTCATCGAGCATCTTCACAAGATCATCTATCATGTCTTTCTGATCCATAGCGGTATCCTTTCCGTATATTGGTAAGTCCATGGCTCCTCCGGTCAAGGTACCGGCGGCAGGCAGACAGGGTCTGCGCTCCGGCCGGCACGTGGCCTTCAGAGATCATAAAACATCATTACTTGCTGAGATCGACATCAATGTCTCCTGCGAATACCTTGTCATCCTTGCCGAGTGCTCCGGGAACTATGGTGAAGGTATTGGAGATTCCGTCCTGAGCATCGTTGAAAGGAAGCTTGGATACGGAAGAAAGTGATGCGACAGCACCGTGGGTGTCACGGCCGTGCATCGGGTTAGCTCCGGGAGCGAAAGGCATTCCCTTTCTACGTCCGTCAGGAGTGTTACCGGTTGCCTTACCATAGGTAACATTGGAAGTGATGGTAAGGATTGAGGTGGTAGGAACACCATCTCTGTAGGTGTGGTGACGACGTACAGCGGTCATGAACTTATGAACGATCATCTGAGCAATCTCGTCTACGCGGTCATCATCGTTACCATACTTAGGGAACTCACCGGTGGTCTTGAAGTCGGTGATGATACCGTCTTCGTCACGGATAACTTCAACCTTAGCATACTTGATAGCTGAAAGTGAGTCAGCAACGATTGAAAGTCCTGCGATACCGGTTGCGAAATATCTCTTAACGTTCTTGTCATGAAGAGCCATCTCTGCTCTCTCATAGCAGTACTTGTCATGCATGTAGTGGATAATGTTGAGGGTGTTAACGTAAACCTCAGCCTGCCACTCCATCATGTCGATGAACTTGTCCATAACATCATCGTAGTCAAGGACGTCACCGGTTACAGGGCGATACTTAGGTCCGACCTGCTTCTTGGTAACTTCATCGATACCACCGTTAAGAGCATAAAGGAGACACTTAGCAAGGTTAGCACGTGCTCCGAAGAACTGCATCTCCTTACCGATGACCATGGAGGATACGCAGCATGCGATACCGTAATCATCGCCGTGAACAACTCTCATGAGATCGTCGTTCTCGTACTGGATGGAAGATGTGGTGATGGAGATCTTAGCGCAGTACTTCTTCCAGTTCTGAGGAAGTCTGGTTGACCAGAGAACAGTGAGGTTAGGCTCGGGAGCTGCACCAAGGTTCTCAAGGGTGTGGAGATAACGGAAGGAGGTCTTGGTAACCATGTGTCTGCCGTCAACGCCTACGCCGCCGAGTGACTCGGTAACCCAAACGGGATCGCCTGCGAAGATCTGGTTGTACTCGGGTGTTCTTGCGAACTTGACGCAACGAAGCTTCATGATGAAGTGATCAACGAACTCCTGGATCTGCTCCTCGGTGAAGGTTCCGTTAGCGAGGTCACGCTCAGCATAGATATCAATGAAAGTGGAGGTACGGCCAAGGGACATAGCTGCACCGTTCTGCTCCTTAACGGATGAAAGATATCCGAAGTATGTCCACTGGATAGCTTCCTGTACGTTAGCAGCGGGCTTGGAGATGTCGCATCCGTAAGATGCTGCCATTTCCTTCATCATCTTGAGAGCCTTGATCTGCTCGCTGAGCTCTTCACGAAGACGGATAACGTCATCGGTCATAACATAGTCGGTAGAAAGCTTCTGCTCTTCCTTATCCTCGATGAGTCTGTCGATACCATAGAGAGCAACTCTACGATAGTCACCGATGATACGTCCTCTTCCGTAAGCATCAGGAAGACCGGTGATGATGTGGGAAGTACGGCAAGCTCTCATCTCGGGAGTGTAAGCATCGAAACATCCCTCGTTGTGAGTCTTTCTGTTAACTGCGAAGAAAGCGGAAACCTCAGGATCAACCTCATATCCGTTGTCCTGGCAAGCCTTCTCTGCCATTCTGAGTCCGCCCCAAGGCTGAAGTGAACGCTTGAAAGGCTTATCTGTCTGGAAACCTACGATCTTCTCCTTGCTCTTATCGAGATATCCGGGGCCGTGAGAAGTGATGGTTGATACAACCTTGGTGTCCATATCAAGAACGCCGCCTGCTTCTCTCTCCTTCTTCTGAAGATCGAGAACCTGTGCCCAAAGATCCTTGGTAGC
>CACWJQ010000069.1 GCA_902761225.1 uncultured Lachnospiraceae bacterium
GGACTTTCTATCCTGTAGCCCTGTTCCAGGAACTGGCGGTATCTGGTCTCGAATTTCTCGTTGACGTAATCCTCGCCGATCGCCCTGTACAGATTGGAGGTATAGTGCTCCTTTACCGTATATCCGTTTGCAAGGAACAGATCATAGTAATAATCCTTGTTGTAGGGTTCTCCGGTATAGGGAGCTCTGTCGAAGTTGTTGATCTTCAGTCTGTACTTTAACCAGAAGGATGCATCAACAGGTCCGGTTATGGATGAACACTTCTTTTCCCTTGCGATGCTTTCCGCTTTTTCAAACAGATACTTTGCGACATCCTTATCATTTATGCATTCGAAGAATCCCAAATATGCAGTGTCATCATCCGGATATGTTGTGATGGCAAATCTTCCGGCGGGCTTGCCGTCCTTATATATCATGTATGCATCAAGTCCGAAATATCCGGATAATGGATGCTCCCCTTTAAGAAGCTGCCTGACAGAATCGGGGCTCTCCATATTATCGGATGAGGTATACAGCAGCTTCGGAAGCTTTACGAAATCTTTTATTATCTTTTCACTGTCAGCCTTTACACATTTCATTTTTCATTTCTCCGAAGGATCTCAATCCTTCCGCTTCCTCCATCCATTCTGATGATGTCACCTGTCCGGATTGTGTCTGTCAGATCCGGCACGCCCACTATGGATGGCTTCTTAAGTTCCCTTGATATTATGGCAGTATGGGAAAGCAGCGATCCCTTTTCCGATATCACGCCTTTAGCAGATGCAAGCAGGAATACCCATCCGGGATCCGTCATCACCGTAACAAGGATCTTATCCTTTACATCCCTTGCATCATCAATATTCCTTATGACAAGAGCTTCTCCTTCCGCTACACCTGCAGAGCATGGCACTCCCGAAAGAACATCAGCTTCCTTTGTCTTCCTGTATGAAGTGATATCACTGATGCTCTTATCGAATTCACTGTTTTCAAAGATAAGTCTGGTATAGGCAGGGAGCTTTTCAAATACTGCATATGCTGCTTTCCTGTTTTCAATCTCATGCTTCATATCCCTTGGTGAATCCGCAAGTCCGAAGGCTTCATCAATGCTGAGATAGAAGATGTCCTCAGGAGCTCCTATCAGTCCGCTCTTTGCATAGGTATTTCCCAAGGATGAAAAGATCAGCCTTACCATTCCGTAAACCCTGCTTCTGTTAAGCCTTGACCTTTCTCTTCCGGCAATTCCCGCAGCGCATCTCTTTCCCAGGAACCGGGTTAAGAAATCCTCTTTTATCCTGGTTTCCTCATTACGGCCAAGACCGTCATAGGTTTCCTTAAGCTTTTCGGGATCCTTTCTGTATTCAGCGATCCTTTCATCGAGAAGATAAGGATGGGAACGGAAGGTCCTGCTTTCAAGCTTAAGCTCTTCAAGATTCCTGTCTCCGTAATCCCTGATATATTCTTCCTTCTTCCGCTTCAGTTCCTCCGGCGAATATTCATCATATCTGTATGCCAGCTCTATCAGCGCCTTTATGGGCTTCATGCTCTCGATATTGGATATACCCGATATGTAGCGGTTGATGTACGCATCATCTGCCTTTTTCTTCTTCAGCCTATTCTTGACCAGTGCTGTGAAGACGAATGAATATGTATCATTCAAGAGTGTGACATCCCATATATCAAGCAGCTTTTCCCTAATTTCACCAAACAGTCCTATCAGTTCCGAGGGGCTGCTCTCCGGGCTGTAACGTTCATAGAAATACCGGTTTGTTTCCGTGAACTTCTTTTCAAGGCTTCTCATATGACGCGGGACGCTTATCAGCTCATAGAAGGAATTCACATAGGTCATGAACCTTACAAAGGGTGACAGTTCTACATCACTGTTATCGTAACCCTTATTCTTAACCCCCAGCATCTCCTGCCAGACAGGTATGATCTTCTTGCTGAAGGGAAGGAACTTGAGCACCGTATACCAGTTACTTATCTTGTAATACATACGTCCGTTGGCATTGCCCACCATATTACCGAACACTTCAGTATGCCTGTTCAGTTCCTTTTCATTCTTAAGAACTCTTCTGCTCACACCTTTGAACACACCGCTGTAAACCATGTGTACAAATGAAACCGTGAGAGGAAGTGAAAGCCCCGGATAGCTCTCCACTATATTGCTGTTATCAAGTATGAGGGGTGAGGCTCCGCTTATAGTGGTAATAGGTCTGGCCTGCAGAATATATAATCTGTCTCCCGCAAAGGCATATTCGATATCAAGATACTCACCCAGTATCTCCTTTATCTTTACGGAAGTATCGATCAGTCTGTCTATCTCGCCTTCGTTCAAAAGGTCTTCCCGGCCTTCGTAATAATATACTTTATCGGTATTATTGTAATAATATGTGGTCGTCTCCGAAGAACCCGAGACAACTCCTTCTCCGAGTCCCCTGGCTACGCTTATGACACTTTCATTTAGTATCCCCTGAGGATTGGAAGTAAACAGAACTCCAGCCTTATCCGCCTCAGCCATCTCCTGGACGATAACGCACATCTTCAGATCCTCATCCGAAAGATGATGGTACTCCATATACTTCTTCACATTGTCGGAATACATTGACTCTCTGCAGAGCTTTATCTTTGCCGGCACCTCTTCAGGTCTTACATTCAGATAGGTGTCAAACTGTCCGGCAAAGCTGCTGCCGACACCATCCTCGAGATTACAGGAACTCCTGACAGCATAAAGTGAAGCAGAACCCTCTGACACAAATGTCAGTTTTTCGGAATGTTCCACGTCATCACGGGCGGATATGATTGTAAATGCAGGAACGTTAATTCCAGCATCACGAAGCTTTATCAGATTGTCGGCTTTACTTCCATACATCCGTGCTTAAATCCTTCCCACCAGAAGAAATACTACAACCGTAAGTAACATCGTTGATTCCTGCAGATAAGTGTATCGTTCAACCTTATCAACCAGTACGAATCTCTCCGGATCCTTCATGTACTGGATGAATTTCCATGTCATCCAGGATACGAGGAGTACAAGTATCAGTATCGATATCTTATTGAGTCTGAACACAAGGATGATATTGGTCATGATATCAACCAGTGTCAGGATCATCACAAATCTTGTAGCTTTCTTATAGCCGAACAGTTTTGAGTATGTAGTGTAGTCATTCTCATCCTTAGGCGCCTTGATCTTACGTGACACTTCCCAGATGAGAGCAGGGAAATAGAGAGTCCAGAGTGTCATCACGGTTGTGATGGTAAAGGGCGGAAGGTCATACTTGATCACGGTGAATGAGATGATGTACAGATTGACGAACATCTGCACCGGATTGTGGGTTACAAGTGCAAGGGGAAGTGATGGCTGTATCTTAGCCTTCTGGAAGAACCACTTGCTCATAAGATATCCGTAGAAATACAGAATACAGAAAAAGACTATGTTGTTCATGAATATTATATTCAGTACAACAGCTATAGCATTGAAGAATGCGCAAAGTATTACCACATCCTTCTTAAATACCGCGCCTCTTGCAAGAGGTCTGTCCGGAAACAGTATCTTATCAACATCGAAGTCCTTCAGATCATCCGCTATCCTGAGCCATAACAGAAATGCAAATACGGTATATGCTCCGACCACTTCCTGGATACCGATATTAAATGTGGTCACGCCTTCATTTAAAAGTATTATAAAATGAATCTCCAAAAAGACGATCAGTCCGAGTATCAGCCTTGCGATAAACGGATATCTTTCCTTCATGTAAAGATGCATTCTCTTCAGCATTTTGAACCCACTCCTTCTCCGTACAATACCTTTGTCTCAATTCCTTCCATGCTATGAACCATGATATCATCATCGATCCTGACGGAATCCTTCTTGAAGATCTGGATTATTGTGGAACCTCCGGGTTCGAAATATCCCTTTTCCTCACCCTTTGTAAAGCTCCTCACGTCATGATTTACAACCCTTCCCACAAGGAGTGCCCCAACTTCGATATGGATCACTCTTCCGAAATTCTCTGTGTCCATTACGTTCACTACCCTGAAGTTCTCTTTATAGATCTTATAATCTGCGGAAAGAGAGCTCACGGTATGTAGCTTTCCTTTTATGGTCTTACGGCCTTTAAGCCTTCCGTCATCTATGAAGCAGTACCTGTGCAGATCATCCACACATAGTCGATACACAAGGCAATATCCTCCCGAATACTCTTCGCAGTACTTATCATCCGCAAGAATCTCTTCAAGGGTGTATGTCCTTCCCTTAACGTTCATCCGCAGATCGTCGTCAATGTTATAAACAAGCAGCTTGGCATCCGCCGGTGATATGAGAATGCTCCTGTCTGTTTCGATCTTCCTTGCCCCATCCCGGAGCCTGCGCGTGAAGAAATCATTAAAGGATCTGTATTCCCTGTCTTCAAAATCCTCCATGCGGATGTGGTTTTTTTCTATAAAACCGGGGATCTTTTTTACGCTGGACTTCCTTCCGTTAAGGAATCTGTACAGATCCGACACAGCAGGCGATACCGCTATCTTCAGGAGGACTCTGCCCAGAGGATTCCCGTACAGGAATCCGAGCTTCTCCTGACCGTACTGGGTTATCTCCTCATATTCTTTTTTCTTCCTGTCATATATCTTCATAGATCCTGTTCTACTTTATTGTAACATTTCCCGTGCTTCCGTCTATTGTAATGATCTGACCATCCTTGATCTTCGACATTGCATCCTTGCAGCATACTATGGCGGGGATGCCGTACTCTCTTGATACGATGGCTGCATGGCACAGTATTCCGCCGTATTCGGTGACAATTCCGGATAAAATGGCGAACTTGGGAGTCCAGCCGGTATCGGTGAATTTTGTGACAAGGATGTCACCTTCCTCAAGTCTGTCTATCTGTGTGAAATCCTCAATGACTCTGGCAACGCCTGTCACTACTCCGTTATTGGCACCCAGACCCTTGATCTGAGAACGCTTCTCTTCCGAATCAGCAGGTCTGTTACTGAAAACTGTTCCGATCTCATTCTCACTCATGTAATTCCTGTAGGCATTGTAATAGAATCTGTTCCTGGTGATGATATCCTTAAGATCTTCTGCTTTCTTTTTACCCTCAATATAGTCCCACAGGTCACCGACCTTGAGGAACCATACATCTTCCTTATTCTCAAGTACACCTCTTTCGGTAAGAAGTTCCGCATACTCAAGGGTATACATTCTCAGCATATAATAGAATCTGGTGGATACATCCCTGAATTCTTCTCTCCACCAGAGCATATTCCTCATGCCCAAGACTTTTTTACATATCTTGTTATAAGTAAAGGGAGATACTTTGGCTTTGATCTTTCTTAGAACGCTCCTGTACATCATCTGACCGTTCTTCTTATCCTCGAGCGGAGAATAGGAATCTTCCAGATCAACCATATCCTTCACCATTCCCACCATCACTTCGGGCTCTTCATAATAGCAGGGATATGTTATATCCAGCTCCTTGTCCGAGTGATAACCGTACTTATCTATAAGTGCCTGTACATCTGACAGACAGTATTTTTCATCGGAAAGGGAGGATGCTATTCCCACGGCATCAGTCTGTGTCCAGTATCTGTATGAATCATTATCCTTTCTTATCTTTCTGGAGATATCCCACATCTCATAGAATGGAAGCAGATGGGAAATATTGTCGATACTTCCGAGAAGTGACAGATATTCGCTCTCTGATACATACTTAAGAAGACTGTCCTTATAGAGGGATTGATGGACAGTATTTATGAAGATCTGCCAGAAGTATGTTGTCTCGCTCCTGAGATATGTCTTTTTTGTAATGCGATAGAAGCTCTTCTCGATGTCTTTTATGGCATGAGTGTCATATTTTTCTTTATAATCATAGTAAAGATCGAGCAGTTCCTTCTTATATCTCTCTGCATTTTCTCTTCTGGACTTAAGTATCCTGCTCTGATTGATAACTATACGGATCATCTTGGATATTGATGAAGGGGTTATCTTAAAGGTTTCTCCGTCACCTTCATAATCGCCTATGATGCCATATTCATTATCGAACTCCCTTTCCTTATAGCCGATGATCTGGCTCATGGTCTTCTTAACGGCAGACATATTCCAGTAAGGGCGTCCGTAGAACATCTCTCCGAGCTTTGCCGGAAGCTCATCATCTCTCAGTATCTCGGACCTGACTATAAAGTTCCTTAGAGAGAATTCCCAGATATATTCATAAAGGCTCCACATATAAGGAGTGCAGATAGTAGCGGATACACCTCCATCCTTGAAATCTGCGGTGCTCCACATATCCTTTATCCCGTTGTATCTGATACTGGTTATCTTTCTTGCCTGAAGTATATACAGGACATCATCCTTTATTGCAAATTCAATATCACAGGGATAGCCGAAGAACTGCTGTATCTGTGCGAAGGTATCTCCGTATTCAGTCACCTTTTCTTTTGCAAGAAAGCCGTGGTCACCCTCCGTATCAAGCGGTTTCCTGTCATACCAGTTGTATCTGTACTGCTCAGGCTTGGTCTTGCCGCTTACTATATTTTCACCAAGTCCCTCAGATACCTCGATCACCATCTCCCTGTCATATCCGTTAACGGGATCGACGGTAAAGCATATGCCGCTGTAAACCGCATCCACCATTTCCTGTACTACAACAGACATCTTCATGGATGCGGGATCGATATTCTTGCCGGCAACATACTGAAGAAGGACTTCACTGAACATGGATCTGTAGCAGGCAAGGATCTTCTCTTCAAGGCCGCTCTTTCCCACATTCAGGAAGGTGTCATACTGGCCGGCGAAGGAATACTCCGCAAGATCCTCCTTGCTTCCGCTGCTCCTGACCGCATACAGAACATCATCGCCTGCAAGCATATTGATCTCTTCAAGTATCTTCTCAGGGATAAGAACTCCGTCGAACCATCCGGTGATCCTGTCTGATATCTCACGTGCATTTTCGGCAGTAAGCTCACTGAGTGCACTGTTGATCTTCTCCCCAATACCATTGGATTCGATCACTTCATCATATACATCGCTGTCCAGTATGAATCCTCCGGGCACATTGAATCCCTGCTTTTTCATCTGAAGCAGGAACTTCCCTTTATTTCCCAGCTTCTCTTCCTGAATGGTTTCTTTTTCAAGTTTTACGATCATATGATCTCCTTTTTTATACGTTCGATCAGTTTTCAGAACGGATTCTTTCTGAGCCGTGCCAGATACAACAGAACATTCAATATGATGTGGGTCAGTGCTCCGACCAGAACATAGAGAAGATAGAGTCCGAGTCCCAGATCATAGAATAGCCACACGACCAGTGCACATCCGAATACCGAATCCGCCTGGTCCAGAAATATAAAAAAGACCTTCCAAAAACCCGAAATTGTTTTTCCGGGTGTGATATCCAGTCTTCTCTTAAGAAAACTGTTCGGAAGCTCAAACAGCGCATATCCGCATCCGATCAGAAATCCGATAAATATATTAAAAAGCAGAGTATTTTCGTGATCACAGTAAAAGAAATTCAGATATTCGATCCCGGCAGCTTTGCAGACAAAGCCCCAGATGATCGAGAAAAATGTGTTGAAAATGAGATATCCCAGAAAACCCTTCCAGGTTTTATTGTCTCCAAAGATCCTCTTCCCATCAGAAAGACATTTGCCCATATCCATGGGCTTTTTAAGTGCTTTAAGAAGTGAGGTTTTGCACCACACCATATTCATGATCCCTGACAGTATTGCGGGGACCAGAGTAACGTACATCATCAGGATCATCTTAAGCATTTGGGTATTCCTTGACCTGTATTCGGTACCTAATATATGCAACAGGAATATTATACCATTTATACGCTGTTTTTTCTGAATTTATCAAAAATAGCGTCCGATCTATCGATCAAAAACTGCTGCCCTTACACCGGGCAGCAGCCACATAGATCAATGACTTTTTCTGCACGTATATATACGTTGCGCTCAGGGTTTTGGAGTTCCACATTCAGCGCAGAATTTACCTCTGTTTTCTGCACCGCAGACCGGACATTTCCAGGGCTTGGGGCTTCCGCATTCAGCGCAGAATTTACCGCTGTTGATCGCACCGCACTCAGGACATTTCCAGTCGTCAGAAGGCCTGGGAGTTCCGCAATCAGGGCAGAATTTAGCAGTGTCATCATTATCCGCACCGCATTTGCACTTCCATGTACCCGCAGATGATGCAGAGGGGCTTCCTCCAAACATTCCCATGCCTAATCCCATAAACCCTGCTACGCCTGTTCCGGGAGCATATATATCATAGGAGCTTTCATTTTTCTCAAGACAGGAACCTGTATCCTTACACTCCTTTATGAGGTCGTATACCCCTCTGACAGCATCACCCTGAAGCTTCCAGTAGGAACCCAGATCAAGACTCCTGGTGACCTTCACCCGCATACCGTCCTTACAGTCATCAAAGGTGAATTTCATGTGTGCACTGGATGAATAGTCAGTCATCTGATACGGGGACGGGATAGGTTCTATCTGTGCCATCTCGGCAAGATGAGCATCCTTTACATACTGACGGAGTTTCTCAGCCGCTGCACTCCCCGCAAGATATTTTTCATACTTGTCGGTTCCATTACTGTGGTCCCTGGATTCGATCAGAACACTTCCATCGTCCTGCCACACTATGTCTTCGCTGCATGAAGTCCCGCTGCCCATCGCCATTCCGTGAGCGGAATGCCGGTAATTGATCTCTATGAGGGGGCCATGTTCTTCGAGTGTCAGATCCGATAGTTTAGGCTGTTTCACCTGAATATTTTCCACACCCAACTCTCCTGTAAGTATTTCTTTCATCATCAGTCAGCATGCGTCCGTTCATCAATTCAGATTATAACATAATATCATCATACCATTGTAAACCAGTCATACTTGAAGGGGCCTGCAGCCTCTATCCTTATACTGTGACCGGTACCTGCATCCCTGTCTGCCATGAAATTCAGATTCAGCGGTATCATTATGTCAGTCCACAAAAGAGGCAGTGACCTCCTGCGGTCATTTTCAGCCGTTACGGCTCTTGGCATATGATTTCTGGCTTCAGAAGGCTTCTTCTCGTAATCACGGGTGTTGAAGGATATCTCTCCTGCCTTAACATCATCGATATAGACAATTACTTTCGCTTCTTCAGGTGCTATCCCGTGTATCCTAAGAGTCTGTGCCTCTTCAGGCAGTCTGCAGTCATTATATACTGCGTTGAAGTGTCCATTCAAAGGAGGATCGTATACTCCGGGAGTCTCCGCCACAAGAGCGCTGTATCCGTATAGTCCCTCCACGATCTGTGCACCGTCAGACATATCAAAATGGTCGGCCTTTATCTTCGACGACATATCACGGACACCTCTCGATGAACCGTTTATGTAGATCATCTCAGATGCTCCGCGGTCAAGGCTTGAAGGAGCTGCTGTGATCAGGTAATCACCCTCCTCGATGATCAGTGATTCACGGACTACATCATAATATGCAAGCTCTCTTGCCGGGATCGTCAGTTTTACGCTTCTCGATTCTCCGGGAATGATATCTCTTACCCTTTCAAATCCGATCAGCTGCTT
>CACWJQ010000070.1 GCA_902761225.1 uncultured Lachnospiraceae bacterium
TGTTCAGGGATGCATTAGTATTGAATTATCAAGGAACTTTGCCTGCCGCTCAAGCGACAGCTTATATAAAATATCACAGCAAAATTTATAAGTCAACAACTTTTTTAAAATATTTTTCAGACCATATAAATCTGCCGGAGCGCACTGTTAAAGCTGTGCGCAGGAGGTTATATTACTCCTGCGCGCTCAATACTGCAAGATTATTTTTCAATTCTTTGCTTCAGCAGGCTTCACGTCTGCCTGCTGCTTCATATATATTCTTCAATCCTTCGCATATCCTTTTTGCCACCTGTGGCTTATTCATCGTATACAGATGTATTCCGGGAGCGCCGCCTGCGATGAGATCTATAACCTGGCTGAGCGCATAGGACATTCCCGCATCAAACAGCGCTTCAGGATTGTCTTCATACCTTCCTATTATCCTGCGGAATCTTTCAGGAAATGCAACACCGCACATATCAACCATTCTTCTTATCTGCGAAGCCTTTATCACAGGCATGATCCCCGGAATGACAGGTGCGTCAACTCCCGCAATCCTGCAGCCTTCGCTGAACTTGAAGAAGATATCATTATCAAAGCACATCTGTGAAAGAAGAATCTCAGCTCCTGCGTCCGTTTTTTTCTTCAGATTCTTTATATCCTGTATCCTGTCTTCAGACTCCGGATGGCACTCCGGATAGCATGCTCCGAGGAAACAGAAATCATGCTTTTCCTTTAGGTATGAGATAAGATCCGATGAATAACGGAACACGTCCTTTGCCGGGACATTCGCATTGGCATCGCCGCGCAGAGCCAGGATATTCTCTATACCTTCATATTCAAGTGCCTTTGCAAAAGCATCTATCTCATTTTTATCATAATGAAGGCATGTGAGATGGACCACAGGTTCAATGCCATAATCCTGTCTGATCTTTCTTGCTATCTCTATCGTTCGATTACAGTTTGCACTTCCTCCCGCACCGAATGTCACGCTGATAAAATCCGGCTTAAGTTCACACAGCACCGAAAGAGTTTCATCGATATTCTTAAGTTCTTCATCCTTCTTAGGAGGGAATATTTCAAACGAAAGTGTTTTGTTTTTTTCTTTATATATATCCGATATCTTCATAACTTTTCCCCTGTATGCAGTGCAGGATCACCCATCCAAACCAATATAGAGTTCACAGATCTCATAGATCGGCGTCCCCATCCAATATCACACATACCGGCACCGTTATCACGGACCCAATATACTGACACGCACGTCATAAATCAGATTTCTGTGCATATCCAACACTTAAGTCTCTAACAGCCGTCAGGAACATATGTCATACAGATTCCCTGAGTATCTTAGCCGCCTCAACCATATTGATAAGGCTGGCTTTTGTCTCAGTCTCTCCCCTTGTCTTGAGGCCGCAGTCGGGATTGATCCAGAGTTTATGGTCGTCGAGCTTTTCCCTCATCAGCTTAAGAGCATTTACTATCTCTTCAACAGAAGGGACTCTAGGACTGTGAATGTCGTATACTCCGGGACCGACTTCGGTCTTGAAATTATTTTCCTTGAGCGAATCCAGAATGAGCAGATCCGAACGTGATGCTTCGAATGTGATCACATCCGCGTCCATCGCATCTATAGCAGGAATGATATCCGTGAATTCGCTGTAGCACATATGGGTATGTATCTGTGTGTCTGCCTTCACTCCGCTCTGCACCAGTCTGAATGCAGGTATTGCCCAGTCAAGATACTCGCTGTTCCAGTCCGATTTTCTGAGAGGAAGCTTTTCTCTGAGGGCCGCTTCATCGATCTGGATTATCTTTATTCCGTTTGCTTCAAGATCAAGCACCTCATCCCTGATAGCAAGTGCGATCTGCAGCGTACTTTCCTTTAATGAGATATCCTCTCTGGGGAATGACCAGTTAAGAATAGTGACCGGTCCCGTGAGCATTCCCTTGACAGGCTTGTCGGTGCAGCTGTCTGCATATACCGACCACTCGACGGTTATTGGCTTTTTGCGCGACACATCGCCCCAGATGATGGGCGGCTTTACACATCTTGTGCCGTAGGACTGAACCCATGCTTTTTCCGTGAAAAGATATCCCTCAAGATTCTCGCCGAAGTATTCGACCATGTCGTTTCTCTCATACTCTCCGTGAACGAGAACATCCAGTCCGATCTCTTCCTGAAGCTTTATGCAGTCAGCAATCTTCTTTTTAACGAAGGTCTTATATTCCTCCTCTGAGATCTCTCCCTTTCGGAAAAGCTTTCTCTCAGTCTTGACATCTGCAGTCTGGGGAAAGGATCCAATAGTGGTTGTAGGGAACAGAGGAAGCGCAAAGCTTTCCTTCTGTATCTTCTCTCTCTCCGCAAATTCGGGAAGCCTTGTATAATCGGAAGCCTTAATATTCCTTACTCTCTCCTGAACCTTCTCGTCAGCACTGTTAACTCTTCCTGTAAAAAGAAGTTCATTCTTCTTATAGATATCAAGTTCCTTATAAGCATCTCCGGCAAGGGCATCAGCACATACCGCAAGTTCCTTAAGTTCAAGAAGCTTTTCCTCAGCAAACGAAAAATGCTTTATGTACTCCTGTGTCAGTTTTGTTTCGCTCTCAAGTGTATAAGGCACATGAAGAAGCGAGCAGGATGTAGAGATAACTATATTCTCTGCACCGGCAGTCTGAAGCTTTCCGATCACATTAAGGGAAGCTTTATAGTTATTTCTCCATATGTTCTTACCGTTAAGAACTCCGGCAAAGAGAATCTTATCCTTAGGAAAGCCATTCTTCTCAACCAGCTCAAGAGTCTTCCTTCCCTCTACAAAGTCGAGTCCGATGCCATCAAATGACAGACCCGTCAGTTCGGAATAGATATCTCTCACGTCGCCAAAGTAAGTCTGAAGAAGAACCTTAACCTCTCCCTTAGAGGAAAGGATCTTCTCATAAAGTGACACGAATGTCTTTTTATCATCTTCAGTAAGATCTCTTACAAGGAAGGGCTCGTCAAACTGTATCCACTTAACATTCTTCTCCGATACCTTCACAAGAATCTCCGAATACGCCTTTATAAACGCATCAGTGTAATCTGCGATATTCTTCCTGCCGGTAAACCTGGCAAGCTTAAGGAAAGTGAAGGGGCCTGCTATGACAGGCTTGGTCAGCACCCCGTTTGCAAGGGCTTCATCATACTCATCAAAAAGCTTTGTTCCCACAAGCTTTACTTCGGTATCATCATCGATTTCCGGAACAAGATAATGATAATTGGTATTGAACCACTTCTTCATCGCAAGGGCCTTAACATTCCCCTTCTCTCCCTGATATCCTCTTGCCATTGCAAAGTAAGTATCAAGATTCGAAAGCCCCAGTGCCTTATACCTTGCAGGGATCACATTAAGTGCAAATGCGGTATCAAGTATTCCGTCGTAGAAGGAAAAATCTCCCGATGATATGTAATCTATCCCTGCTGCGTTTTCTTTGGACAGGTTATATTTTCTTATCTGAGCTGCTTCATTAAGAAGTTCCTGCTCGCCTATCTCTCCCTTGAAGTATTTCTCTGTTGCAAATTTAAGCTCTCTGTTTTTTCCGACTCTGGGAAATCCAACTACTGCCGTTTTCATCCTTATATCCTCCGCGTGATCATCTGTTTAATATTTATCTGCTTGCCTGTGTCATTCATTTGCCATGACATCTGTCTTGCTATGAAGAATATCCTCTTGAAACTTCACGGTAAAATATTTAAAATCATAACGTATCAATAGATTTTATCTATGGATAAACATATGTAATAATAAATATCTATCACTGGTGATAAGGGGAATTTATCGCATGACTCTCAAGCAGCTCAGATATATCGTAGAGGTAGCTGATACAGGCAACATTACGGAAGCCGCAAAAAGACTCTATATTGCGCAGCCAAGCCTGACCGCATCAATACAGGAACTGGAGAAGGAATACGGTATAACCATATTCGAACGCGGGAAAAAGGGAATACGTCTCACACAGGAGGGAGATGAATTCCTGGGATATGCAAGACAGGTCCTGGACCAGACCAATCTTATAGAAGAAAGATACACGGGATCTGCGGGTGGTAAGATAAAGTTCTGCGTCTCCGCACAGCATTACTCCTTTGCCGTAGAAGCGTTTGTGGAGCTTCTCAGGAAACACGGCGGTGACAGATACGAATTCCACATGAGAGAAACACAGACATACGAGATCATAGAAGATGTATCCCACTTAAGAAGCGAAGTGGGAGTTCTGTATCTGAACAGCTTTAACGAAACAGTCATAAGGAAAACTCTTCGAGACAATAATCTCGCCTTCAATACACTGTTCATTGCAAAGCCCCATGTTTTTGTGGGAAAGGATTCTCCCCTTGCGAGGAAAAAGAAGATCAGGACAAGTGACCTGACCGATTATCCCCGCCTCTCATACGAGCAGGGAAGTCATAATTCATTCTATTTTTCAGAGGAGATACTGAGCACCTTAGACAGCGACAGGGAGATAGTAGTATGTGACAGAGCCAGCCTTTTCAACATGCTGGTGGGATTAAACGGTTATACCATATGCAGCGGTATCATTAATGAAGAATTAAACGGACCCGGCATAGTTGCAAGACCACTTGATGTTGATGACTACATGGAGATAGGATACATCCTTCCCACCTCCATCAAACCCTCTGTAATGACACTTAACTATATAGATATACTCAAGAGTCTTTCACCCGGATCATCTGCCCGAAAGTCCTGAGCATCATCATACTTTTCATGCACCTGTCCATCCGGCACCGCCATATATAGAAGACATCGGCGACTTCCAGCATATTCCATATTGTGCCTCAGGTTACAGACTCACATCCCTGAGCTTCTCAGCTATAACCCTGCGCCTGCTTTCGATCGATCCCCTGAGTTTTATGACATCTATGTCAGAAGGCATATTTCCTTCTTCCAGCTTTTTCTCCACCCTGAGCAGTATCTCATCTTCATCAAACAGGCCAACCCGTCCGAACTCAGTATGCTTTTCCACATCAAGGATATTATCGATGGTGCTCTCCCCGGCTTCTGCAAGCTGAGCGATCCATTCATCCGCAATGGCGTCCATGACCTGATCCGAGGAATCCGCAAATGCCCATTCCATCTCTGCTCTGCGGCTGTGAACTTCATCGCCGCCGCGATTCTTTTCATCAACAAGATGAGAAAGGATAGAATTAAACTCACTGTTATCCGAATAGTCATAAGGAGCATGCAGTCCCGCATCTCTCAGTGCCAGAGTTATGGTCCTCCTGCAGACGCCCTTTGCAATAAGCTCCCCTGCTCCGTATTTTCTGAGCTGATCGTTCAGAACTCCCGAATGCTCGGCCATATAGAACCTTATACCAAGCTCCGAATATCCTCTGTATATCTTAAGAAGCTGAAGAGCTGCTGCATAATCAATACTGCCCACACCCCTTGCATCTATCACGATTATCTTAATGGGTTCGTCCGTGTCCTTCTCACTCTCAACCACATCCCGGATATCACGTTCCAGGATATCAATGTTGGCAAAATACAGATTCCCCGAGAACCTGTATATAAGAGTATTCTTAATAGGCCTGACCTCACTGTGCCTGGCCATATTATAGAAAACATTCTGTCCCGGGATAATTCCAAGGTATGCTCTGGGTACGGATATCGTCCTTGCAAGAACCGTAATGAATGAGAGTGCGACTCCGATAATAACACCGTAGACGGTTCCGAAAAGAAGGACTCCGGCAAAGGCACCCATGAATATCAGCCACTCTTTTCTGTCTGCTTTAAACAGAGTCTTCGCCATCTTAAATTCGATAATGCTCATTAGCGCCGAAATGACAATGCCTGTGAGAACCGGCACAGGAAGAAGCTCAAGAAGCTTCGTCCCGAATAGCAGGACAAGCAGCATTGTTATCACTGAAGAAAGGGACATCACCTGGGATTTTGATCCATACTGATCACCCAGTCCCGTGCGGGATACAGACCCGTTCAAAGGAGCGCACCCGAAAAGTCCCGCAGCCAAATTGGATATGCCATAGGAAAGGATCTCGTGATTGGCATCAATGGCATATTCATATTTTCTGGAAAAGTTATTACTGAGAAGAAGAGTCTGTGCAACTATGACTATTGCGATGGTAAATGATGCAGCGAAGATATCCTCCCCATACTGTGCAAGTATTCTCATGTTCGGAAATGACGGCATGGGAAGTCCGGAGGTGACAGCAGGAAGGAGCTTTACTCCGTAACTGTCCACATGGAATGCTCCGGTGAGAAGCGCACCAAGTACGATCATCACAACCGACATGGGGAATTTGGGATTGATCTTTCGTGAGATGTAAATGATCAGAACGGTAGCAAGTCCGAGAACAAATGAAAGAAGGTGAAAACCGTTCAGCGCCTGTCCTATTATGTGACCGGCAAGAATAAATACTTCTCCGCGGCCGGATTCTCCGCCGAAGAGCTTGGGAATCTGCATAAGGATGATAGTGGTTCCTATGCCGGATACGAATCCTCCCATAACGGAGGAAGAGACATACTTGACTGCTTTTCCGGCTTTTATCAGGTAAAAGATCAGCAGCCATGCAGTTACACACATTGTGATCACGGGAACGAGAACTATGGCATCCCCGGACTGTGATGCGATCCCGGCATCCGCAAGAAGTCCTCCCACAAGTGCCGCAGGAGTTGCATCAACGCCGAAAAAAGTATGACGTGACGTGGTCATGAAGCAGTAGATAAGCACAGGTACGATGCTTCCATATAATCCGTACACAGGCGGCAGACCTGCGATCTGCGCATACCCCATGGATATCGGAATGGAAACAAGCCCCACCACGATACCTGCCGGAATATCTCTGCCCGGATTTTTACCACTGAATGCTTTGAATATAATCATGCATTATATTTTACCCTATATGCCTCATAAATCACAATTCCATTTACACAGATCTCATATACCTGCAGCATACAAAAATCCCGATGTTACGGGTTTCAATAAGCGAGAAACCGCAACACCGGGATTTATTATTTATTTTGTCCTGAGGGCCGCCTTGAATGCAATCTTGGACAATTCCTTCTTATAGGTAAGTCTTGTTACAAGCCAGCAGCACACAACTCCCAGGGTCATAAGAAGATAAGCTATAAGGGTACACACTCCCAGATTGGTACACTTCGCAGAGAGAGAATTTTCATTCTCAAATATAAAGATGGGAGGGAATACAGATATGACCATAAACACGGTAGCTGCGACAAAATACTTATATGCCAGTCCGAAATATAACATAAGTATGAACAGGAGGCATCCCAGAAGTATCGTAAGCCTGCACATGATAAGATACTTCTCTTCACTTTGCCTTGCAAAGATGGCATGAACAATCGAAAGTATCGTCAGTGTCATATAAAGCCAGGGAGCTGTTGCAAGGATCGGATATGTGCACTGTATCTTTTTCTTGTAGGGAGAAGACTGAACAAGAGTTGATACATCCGTAGATATGATCAGCTGATATATGAACATTCCGGACAGGACTATGTAAAAGCTTCCTGTGGACAGCTCGCCTCCCGACAATATCTCAAAGAATATGCCCATCCCGGCGAATAACGCGGCAAGTCCCAGCTGTGTCTTTATCCTGAGTCCGTAACCGACGATCTTGTATGCATTCTTTAATTCATCAAGCATTTTCTGTTTCTCCCTTCTTAGAAGAAAGCTTTCCTCTCATTGTGGGTGTCAGTGCAAAGAGCCAGAATACTGCAGCTCCCGCGATCATTATGGGAATATCGCTCCAGCTTACAACGCTTCCCTGCATTGCCTCAGTCGAAGCATCTCCGCTGAGCACCATTATCAGATTATTGTTAAGATAATGCATCATAACGGGAACCCAGATATTATTTGTCTTCATGTATGCATATCCGAAGAAAATACCCAATGAGATGCATGTCACGATCTGTGCACAGAGCATCTGGATGCCTGTTCCGTCGGAGTAGTAAAGGAAGTCCGCTCCTACATGCCAGATACCCCAGGCGATTCCCAGAAGGATCGTTCCGGGAAGAACACCGAATTTCTTCTGCATAACGGGCTGAAGGAAATATCTCCATCCATACTCTTCACCAAGGAACATGATGAATGTAAGAGGTGCATTGATCACTACATTCAGCCAGAGTAAGCCCTGTCCTTCAGCGGTAAATATCTGTGTAAGTTCTGACATGGCACCTGCCATATCACCTTCCATAATTCCCCCTATAATGCATATGATGATGACCCTTCCAAAGTATAGGAGGAAGAAAAGTGCCATGAACAATACAGACTTTCCGGGATTATGGAATCTGAATCCGGCATTTTCTCTCTGTTCCTTACCGGTCACACTGAGTGCGATTATCATCAGGATGGTGCCTACGATGATGACATAATTGGCGATAAGGAACGGAACTGTCATTGTGGTTCCGTTTGCATCGATTGATGCAGGAGTCACCACATTGAGGACTGCAAGGATCAGTGTCACCGCTCCGGTGATGAGGATAGTAATGTAGGAGAACTTCGGAAGCTTACCCTCGTTGTAGGAGGTCAGCTTTGCAAGCACTACACCGCATGCGGGATACATCATCTGGGCCACAAGGAATACCGACAGATCTATATCCTTTTGGAATCCCAGATACATGACAGGCATCATGAGGAAGTCGACGCCGAATGCTATGAGCAGGAAGATCACCATCTTTTTTACATTATCTTTTCCGAATCTTTCCATTTTCTTTTCTCCAAATGATAAAAGG
>CACWJQ010000071.1:0-8195 GCA_902761225.1 uncultured Lachnospiraceae bacterium
TGAGAAGGTTCAGGTTGCCAGATATCATTCGCTTGCTGCGGCAAAGGATACGATACCTGATTGTCTTAAGGTCACGGCTGAAACTGATGACGGAGAGGTAATGGCTGTAGAACACAGAGAGTATAAGGTGTACGGACTGCAGTTCCATCCCGAATCCATACTTACACCTCAGGGAAGAGTCATACTGAGGAATTTCCTGAACGTCAGATGAAGACGCAGGCCTGGTTGACGCGTTACAGACAGGCGTTGCGATGATGCAGCTGAGTGCGGTGGTGGTTCGGATCAGCACAGAGATAATGGGAGTGGATTTATCGGTATGCATGAGCGGATGAACCGGGTTTTATATTGTGACATGAATGTCATAAAAATTTTTTAAAAAAGTTATTGACATATTATTTTTAGCAGAGTATTATCTCACCCATAAGGAGCAAGGGCGTTCCGGAATTTTATTTTCCGGAACGCATTTTTTTGTTTAAGGCAAAGGCGCTTTGAACTTTCACCGCGAAGTTCGAAGTGCCTTTATTTTTTCGAAAGCTCCTGCCTCCGGATCAGTAGCGGTAACTGCATACGGCGGCACATAAATATCCTGAGGAGGAAAAATTTTTATGGAAGAATTATTGAGTATTGTTGACGGTAAACTATTTGCGGTATGGTTTCTGATCGGTGCGGCGCTCGTGTTCTGGATGCAGGCAGGCTTCGCAATGGTTGAGACCGGATTTACGAGAGCCAAGAACGCCGGTAATATCCTGATGAAGAACCTTATGGACTTCTGTATCGGATGCTGTGTGTTCATACTGATCGGATTTGGGCTTCTTCTTGGTGAGGATATTGTGGGATTCATCGGAAAGCCCGGATTTGATATCTTCACTTCTTATGAAAACTTTGACTGGTCGAACTTCGTATTTAACCTTGTGTTCTGTGCTACGACCGCAACAATCGTATCCGGAGCAATGGCAGAGAGGACCAGGTTCCTGAGCTACTGTGTATACTCCGCAGTTATCTCAGCACTTATCTATCCCATTGAAGCACACTGGATCTGGGGAGGCGGCTGGCTCGCTCAGATCGGATTCCATGATTTTGCAGGTTCATGTGCGATCCATATGGTAGGCGGTATCTCAGCTCTCATCGGTGCCATAATGGTCGGACCACGTATCGGTAAGTTCGAGAAGGACGATAAGGGTAAGGTTACCAAGGTCAATGCATTCCCCGGACATAACATCGTAGTCGGTGCACTCGGTGTATTTATCCTCTGGCTCGGCTGGTACGGATTCAACGGTGCTGCATGTACATCAGTCGATCAGCTCGCATCAGTGTTCGTAACAACCACCATCGCTCCTTCAATCGCTACTGTTGTATGTATGATCTTCACATGGATCAAGTATGGCAAGCCCGATGTATCAATGTGTATGAACGCTTCACTTGCAGGTCTTGTAGCTATAACCGCTCCCTGTGATGTTACAGATGCATTTGGTGCTATCGTTATAGGTGCGGTAGCAGGACTTCTTGTATGCTTCGGTGTATGGCTCCTTGATTACAAGCTTCATGTAGATGATCCCGTCGGTGCAGTTGCTGTTCACATGATGAATGGTATCTGGGGAACAATAGCTGTAGGTCTCTTTGCAACTCCCACTGCTCCAGACAGTGAACTTACCGGTCTTTTCTATGGCGGCGGATTTGAACTTCTCGGAATACAGCTTCTCGGATTTGTTTCAGTTGCTGCATGGACAGCTGTGGGAATGGTAATAGTATTTTCGATCATCAAGGCTATCTTCGGTCTTCGCGTTACCGAGGAAGAAGAGATCGAAGGTCTCGACATCAAGGAACACGGCCTTGCATCCGCATATGCAGGCTTCAGTATTGTTGATCTCTCAGGTGCGGTAATGAGTGAGAACGAGAATACCAGCCTTGGAACCGCAGAATATGACAAGGCAAGTGATGCACAGAAGAAGGCATCCGTACCTGTTGTTGATACAGAAAAGGAAATGAGAGCTGCAGGTGTTGTCAGCGATACAGGAATGCATAAGGTTGTCATTATCACCAAGCTTTCCAGATATGACAGCATAAAGCGTGCACTCAATGATCTCGGTGTCACCGGTATCACCGTAACACAGGTTACCGGCTGCGGTATCCAGAAGGGTGCAGGAGAGATGTACAGAGGAGTTGAGATGGATATGACACTCCTTCCCAAGATCAAGCTTGAAGTTGTCGTAAGCAAGATACCTGTTGATTCCGTTATCGAGGTTGCCAAGAAGACCCTTTATACCGGCAAGATCGGCGATGGTAAGATCTTCGTATATCCTGTCAGCAGAGTTGTAAAGATAAGGACAGGCGAAGAGGATTATGCAGCTCTTCAGGATGTTGAGTAAGATTCAGGACAATAATTAAACAGATGATCAGAAATGACGGTTCGATCGCAGACTGAGAATTGTTAACGATCGAACCGTCAGATTGTCTGAAAAATATTTCTTGACATCCATTAACAAAAAGATTATTTTTATCTGCAAGAGGCAACGGCGTCTCTAATGTTTAAATGACATTAGAGGCGCCGTTTCTTTTTTTACATTTACTTACCGGGCTGATCGTATGGATTGATCCAATACACAGCGCACCCGGGTATCTGAGAGGAAATTGATATGAACGGTAATCTTTCATACGACAGAGAACATGATGCGTGCGGTATAGGTGCGGTTGTCAAGATCGATGGAGTGCCCGAGTACTCCGTTATGGATGATGCGCTTTCAATAGTTGAAAAGCTCGAGCACAGAGCAGGTAAGGACGCCAGCGGCAAGGTCGGTGACGGCGTAGGTATCCTGCTTCAGATATCACACTCATTCTTTTCATCCGTACTTAAGAAGATGAAGGCCGGAAAGCTGTCTGCAGGAGATTACGGTATCGGAATGTTCTTCCTTCCCCAGGATAAGCTTAAGGCTACATTTGCAAAGAGACTCTTTGAAGTCATTGCAGACAAGGAAGGAATGGAAGTTATCGGATGGAGGCAGGTTCCCGTTCATCCCGAGATACTCGGTGAAAGAGCACGTGACTGCCAGCCTTCTATCTGGCAGTGCTTCCTTAAGAGACCTGAGACTCTTAACAGAGGCGTTGATTTCGACAGAAGATTATATGTTGTAAGAAGAGAGTTCGAACAGAGCTCTGACGATACTTATATCTGCTCTCTTTCTTCAAGGACCATAGTATATAAGGGAATGTTCCTCGTCACACAGCTCAGAAGATTCTATGACGATCTGCAGAGCAAGGAGTATGTGACTGCCATAGCTCTCGTGCATTCAAGATTCTCCACCAATACACTTCCCAGCTGGGAGAGAGCACATCCCTACAGATTCATCGCACATAACGGTGAGATCAATACCATTAGAGGCAACTCCGACAGAATGCTGGCACGTGAGGAGACCATGCATTCGAAGCTCCTTGAAAGCGACAAGGCTAAGATCTATCCTGTTATCTCTGCAAGTGGATCTGACTCTGCAATGCTGGACAATACTCTTGAGTTCCTTTACATGAACGGAATGGATCTGCCTCTTGCAATGATGGCACTGATCCCTGAGCCCTGGAAGCACAACAGGTTCATGAGTGAGAATAAGAAGGATTTCTATCATTATTATGCAACCATGATGGAGCCCTGGGACGGTCCTGCTGCGATTCTTTTTACAGACGGAGAGATGTTCGGTGCAACTCTCGACCGTAACGGACTCAGACCTTCGAGATATTACATTACCGATGACAACAGACTGATCCTTTCTTCAGAGGTCGGTGTACTTGATATAGCCCCTGAGAAGATCCTTAAGAAGTCTAGGCTTACTCCCGGAAGAATGCTCCTTGTCGATACACATAAAAAGAGGATCATCTCAGACGAAGAGTGCAAGGAAAGCTACGCATCAAGACATCCCTACGGAGAGTGGATAGATTCACATCTGATCAGACTTAAGGATCTTACGATACCGAATCATCAGGTGCCTGTATCCTCTCAGCCTGAAAGAGACAGACTCTACAAGGTATTCGGTTACAGCTACGAAGATGTAAGGACATATATCCTTGAAGCTTCAATGAACGGAGCGGAGCCTACCGTATCCATGGGACATGATGTTCCCCTTGGTGCTCTGTCTGACAATCATCCGCTTCTGTACAGATTCTTCCAGCAGCAGTTTGCACAGGTAACCAATCCTCCCATTGATTCGCTCAGGGAGAAGATCGTAACCGATACCACGGTATACATCGGTTCCGACGGAGATCTGTTAAGTGAAAAGAGCGACAACTGCACTGTACTTGAAGTGAATAACCCCGTTCTTACAGGCGTCGATCTTATGAAGATCCGCTCAATGAAGAGAACCGGATTTAAGACCGAGACAGTATCCCTTCTTTACTACAAGCACACATCGCTTCTTAAAGCAGTTGACCAGCTGTATCTGTCCGTTGACAGGGCAGTGTCCGGAGGAGCCAATATCATAATCCTATCCGACAGAGGCGTTGACGAGAACCATGTACCGATCCCTGCACTGCTTGCTGTATCTGCTGTTGAGCAGCACTTGGTCAATACGAAAAAAAGGACAGCAGTGTCACTTATCCTCGAGAGCGGTGAGATAAGGGATGTACACCAGATGGCATGTATCCTCGGCTTCGGTGCACGTGCGGTCAATCCCTATCTTGCACATGAGTGCATAGGAGAGCTTATAACTCTCGGACTTCTTGATAAGGATCTTCATACCGCCATCGATGACTATGATAAGGCACTTTTAAACGGCGTTGTTAAGATCGCTGCCAAGATGGGAATATCCACCATCCAGTCTTATCAGTCCGCAAGGATATTCGAGGCAATAGGTCTTTCCGACGATGTTATAGACAGATTCTTTACAGGCGTGACCAGCAGAGTGGGAGGCATCGGAGTTAAGGAGATCGAGGATGGCATCGCATCAAGACATGACAGAGCCTTCGATCCCATGGGACTTCCCATAGATCCTGTTCTCGACAGCACCGGCTTCCATAATCTCAGAAGCGGCGATGACAAGGAAGATCACCTCTACAGCCCCAAGACCATAGTGCTCCTTCAGCAGGCAGTACGTATGGGAAGCTATGATAAGTTCAAGGAATATACCGCGCTTGTTGATGATCCCGATCATCCTCATACGCTCAGAGGATTGCTTGAGTTTGTTCCCGCGGGCAAGCCGGTTCCAATCGATAAAGTTGAGCCTGTTTCGGAGATAGTCAAGAGATTCCAGGTCGGTGCCATGAGCTACGGTTCTCTTTCGAGAGAAGCCCATGAGACCATCGCAAAGGCCATGAACACACTGGGCGGCCGCTCCAACACAGGAGAAGGCGGCGAGGCTTCAGACAGATTCGGAACCGACAGAAACAGCGCGGTCAAGCAGGTGGCATCAGGAAGATTCGGAGTTACTGAAGAGTATCTTCTCAGTGCATCCGAGATACAGATCAAGATGGCACAGGGTGCAAAGCCCGGTGAGGGCGGTAACCTTCCTGCGAAGAAGGTATACCCCTGGGTTGCCAAGACCAGATGCTCCACACCCGGTGTACAGCTTATCTCTCCTCCGCCTCATCATGATATCTATTCGATAGAGGATCTGGCACAGCTTATCTACGATCTGAAGAATGCCAACAGAAATGCAAGGATATCCGTAAAGCTTGTATCAGAGGCAGGTGTAGGAACCATTGCTTCCGGTGTTGCCAAGGCAGGTGCCCAGGTGGTGCTCATCTCAGGTTATGACGGAGGTACCGGTGCAGCTCCATTCAGCTCTGTCCATTCAGCCGGACTTCCCTGGGAGCTCGGTGTTGCAGAGACACATCATGCACTCATTGAAAGCGGATTAAGACAGAAGGTAAGGATAGAGACGGACGGAAAGCTCATGACCGGAAGGGACGTTGCCATAGCGGCTCTCCTTGGTGCAGAGGAATTCGGATTTGCAACAGCGCCCCTCGTATCTCTCGGATGCATGATGATGAGAGTCTGCTCCAAGGATACATGCCCTGTAGGTATCGCTACACAGAACGAGACTCTCAGAAAGAGATTCGCAGGAAAGCCTGAGCATATCATCAATTTCATGACATATGTTGCAATGCAGCTCAGAGAGATAATGGCAGAGCTGGGATTTAAGACCGTGGATGAGATGATCGGAAGAAGCGACTGCCTGCGCAAGAGAGCTGAGTTCAAGCAGAGCGAAGCATGCACCATCTCATTTGAAGAGATACTTAGGAACGATTTCGCACAGGTTAAGGAAAACAGGTTCGATCCCAAGCAGAGCTTTGACTTTGGCCTTGAGAAGACACTGGATGAGAAGGTACTGCTTCCCTGGTTTGAGAAGGCATCCAAGAGTAAGAGCAAGACATCTTCTGTTTCTCTTGATGTAAGCTCGACTGACAGAAGCCTTGGAACCATCCTTGGATCCGAGATAGTAAGGAAGTACGGAAGCAAGTGCAGCGAGCTTGAAGAGGACAGATTCACTGTTAACTGTGAAGGCGGTGGCGGCCAGTCATTCGGAGCCTTCATTCCTCACGGACTTACCATTAGACTTTCCGGTGATGCCAATGACGGATTCGGTAAAGGCTTATCGGGCGGAAGACTTATCCTCACACCTCCCGAGGGCAGCGTCTTTACCGCATCGGAGAACATCATAGTAGGTAATGTCGCACTTTACGGAGCAACATCCGGCAGGGCTTATATCACCGGTATCGCAGGCGAAAGATTTTGCGTAAGAAACTCCGGTGCCACTGCTGTTGCGGAAGGCTGCGGTGATCACGGACTCGAGTATATGACCGGCGGAAGAGCTGTGATACTCGGAAGCGTAGGCAAGAACTTTGCAGCTGGTATGAGCGGTGGTATCGCATATGTACTCGACAGAGACCACAGCCTGTACCGCAAGGTCAATAAGGATATGGTTGAGCTCGAAGAGGTCAGTGAGAAGTACGATGTTGAGGAGCTTAAGTCCATCCTTGAGGATTACGTAAATGCGACCGGTTCCGAACTCGGAAAGTCGATCCTGGATAACTTTGATGAAGAGATACTCGGATTCAAGAAGGTCATAGCAAGAGATTATCACAGGATGATCAGGACCATAGCAAAGTACGAGGAACAGGGAATCTCAAGAGAGAGTGCAGAGCTTGAAGCATTTAAGGAGATCACCGGAACAGCGGTTTGATCTGTCGGAATATATGGCTGTAGGGCCTTAAAACAGTAGGTGAAAAAATGGGTAAACAAACCGGATTTCTTGAATATGAAAGAGCAGAGAACCAGGAGGTTCCCGCGAAGGAAAGGATAAAGGGCTACAAGGAGTTCCATACCTTCCAGTCAGAAGAAGCCAGAAGATGTCAGGCTGCAAGGTGCATGAACTGCGGTGTTCCATTCTGCCAGTCAGCTATGAACCTAAGCGGAATGGTAGTGGGGTGCCCTCTCCACAATCTGATCCCTGAGTGGAATGATGCCATATACAAGGGAGAGGATGCACACGCACTTGCCAGACTCCTTAAGACCAACAGGTTCCCGGAATTCACCGGAAGAGTATGCCCTGCCCTTTGTGAGAAGGCATGTATCTGCGGACAGTACGACGATCCTGTAACAGTCCGTGATAATGAGCTCTATCTCATAGAGACAGGATATAAGAACGGATATATGGAGGCCAAGCCCCCTGTCAGTGAAAGCGGTAAGAAGGTCGCCGTGATCGGAAGCGGTCCCTCCGGACTCTCGGCTGCAGATGCTCTTAGAAGACGCGGACATGCCGTAACCGTTTATGAAAGGGATGACCGTATCGGTGGTCTCCTCATGTACGGAATACCCAACATGAAGCTTGATAAGCAGGTCATCGCAAGAAGACAGAAGCTCATGGAGGAAGAGGGTATCGTATTTAAGACAGGAGTGGATGTCGGCAAGGACGTAAAACTTTCAGACCTTCAGAAGGAATATGATGCGGTCGTACTGTGCTGCGGCTCCAAGCAGCCCAGAGCTCTTGTGGCAGACGGTATAGAGGGAGCAGGCGGAGTATACTTTGCAGTTGATTTCCTCACACAGGCTACCAAGAGTGTGCTTGGTATCAAAAAGCTTTCCAAGGATTATGATGCCAAGGGCAAGGATGTAGTGATAGTCGGAGGCGGAGATACAGGTAATGACTGTATCGGTACCGTGATAAGAATGGGATGCAAGTCTGTCACGGCACTCGAGATGATGCCGGCGCCGC
>CACWJQ010000071.1:8232-9159 GCA_902761225.1 uncultured Lachnospiraceae bacterium
AACCCCTGGCCCGAGTGGCCCAAGACCCTTCGTACCGACTACGGTCATGTCGAGGCTGCTGAAGTGTTCGGTGCGGATCCCAGAGTCTTTAAGACCACTGTTAAGAAGGTTATACAGACTAAGGGTAAGATCACAGGTATCGAGACCATCGAAACAGGTTTTGAAAACGGCAAGCTTATCCAGGTGAAGGGTACAGAGAAGAAGCTTAAGTGCGACATGCTCCTCATTGCAGCAGGATTCATCGGAGCAGAGAAATATCTCCCGGAAAGCTTCGGACTTAACCTCGGACCCAGAGGAACGGTGGCAACCCCGGAGGGAAAATACTCAACAAATGTCCCCGGAGTATTCGCCGCAGGCGACATGAGAAGAGGACAGAGCCTTGTGGTGTGGGCACTTACCGAGGGACGTGCCGCAGCCGCTGAGGTTGATGAGTATCTCATGGGATACAGAAACAGATAGATAAGTTGTTAATGGCTATATAAGCCGCGGTCATAACATTTATATCGCACACCCGCCTTTCGGCTTCGGTTCGCCCCGTAGCGGTACTAAGCTCATGCTGCACTGCGTTTGCATTCGCTAAGTGCCGACGGGGTTCACAGAGTGTGCTTATATAAATGTTATGTCCGCGGCTTTGATTAACTAATGTGAATGTATAACCTGCGACTTGATCAACTCAGTGAAGAGAAGAATGCTCCCACGAAAATGGCGGGGGAATTCCAGTAGATCGCAATCTCGTTGGTATCTGCGGAAGGAAGCTCATCGAGATATGCCTTAGCAGGCGGAACATCTTCTCCGAGTTTTTCTTTCGTTTGTGAATAAGGAAATCCATTGTTCGGTCCGCCTGAAATCAGTCCCGGAACAGGATCATCGATCCCATCCGAACCTGATGGTCTGTGATGAGGATTCATAACGGACCTTTCACCGAAG
>CACWJQ010000072.1 GCA_902761225.1 uncultured Lachnospiraceae bacterium
TTCCTTGATCATCAGGGCTTCTTCGTGTTTCAGATCTTCTTCAACAATACTTAATAAGTGTTCTTTTGCCTGTTCAGAGGTTAATCCGGAAATCCTTTCCAGTTCCTGCAGTCTCTCTTCGTTAAGCTTGGAAACCTGAGCCTCTTTAGCCTTCAGATTATCCTCCCTTGCAGAAAGGGACTGTTCACGTCTCTCGATATTATCGAGCTTTTTATCGACTGACTCTTCCTTCTGCTGAATCCTGCGTTCCGACTTGGTCACCTCGGCTCTGCGTTCCTTGACCTCACGGTCAACATCATTCTTGACGCGTAGCGCGTCTTCCTGAGCCTTGATGGATGCTTCACGCTTCTCTGATTCAGCCTTCTTAAGAGCTTCATCGATGATCTCGCGGGCTCTCTTCTCTGCATTCGCCAATGTTCCGTCAGCCTGATTCTTCATCTTATGAGAAGTAAGTAAAGCTGCGGCAAGCGCCGAGATTATAACAGCCGCTACGAGTATCACGATTTGTACACCAGTAGGCATGATACAGGAGCACCTCCTTATAAAATTGTCATAGTACAACAGATTTATATTAGGTTTTTATGACAATTATGTCAAGTAAAACTTAAATACACACCATGTAGTTAAGCACTCTGCATAACACCCCGGAGCCTGTTAAGACTCCGGGGTGTCTGAGTTACATTATGTTAATCATTGTACTCTTTCATCTGACGGAAGATATCCTCCGGAGAGTAACCTCTTCTCATGATGAAAGCTGCTATCTTATTCCGTTCTGACGGATCCATATCGGGACTGAAATGCTTCTTCTCAAGAAGCTTCCGTATCGCATCCGAACTGTCCTCTATAAGTCCCAGTTCCTCAGTCTCGCTCCATGCCTTCTCGAAATCGGCATCGGAGATCCCCTTCTGCATGAGCTCAGCACGAATACGGTTCCTGCCGTGCCCCTGTGACGAGTGGTATCTGATATAGTCCGATGCATATCTGACATCGTCTATATAGCCGTAAGATCTTACATACTCAACAGCCTTATCTATCACCTCTTCGGGATAGCCGCCTTCAGAGAGCTTCCTTACCAGTTCCCCCTCCGCAAAGCTCTTCTTCTGCAGCAGGTTCATGGCTCTTTTTATACATCTGGAGGGCAGGATCTGAGTCATTATGATCTCTAATGACCCATCGGAGAGATCCTCGCCCTCCTTTGTATCGAATTTATTAAGTTCCGACGAATACAGCGGAAAACTCAGGCCCGATTCAAGCTTAACAATGCTTCTGGACTTGCCGCATCTTACTATCTGCTTAACGAGCATCTGTACCCCTTATAAACTCCGTCACTTATCACTTTGCAGCCTTATCGGCCTTTGAAGCCTTGGGCTCTTCTGCCTTTGCAGGCTTGGCATCTTCAGAAGCCTCAAGTCCGTAGTGCTCTCTTACAGCCTTATCGATCTCTGCAAGAACCTCGGGATTCTCCTCAAGATACTGCTTGGCATTCTCTCTTCCCTGTCCGATCTTCTCACCCTTGTAGGCAAACCATGCGCCGGACTTGACGATGATATCCGCATTGGTAGCGACATCAAGGATATCTCCGATCATGGAGATTCCCTTTCCGAACATGATGTCAAACTCGGCTTCCTTGAAGGGAGGAGCCACCTTGTTCTTGACCACCTTGACTCTGGTCCTGTTACCGATAACCTCACCGGCCTGCTTGATAGCCTCGATACGGCGTACATCAAGTCTTACGGATGAATAGAACTTAAGTGCACGTCCGCCGGTTGTGGTCTCAGGATTTCCGAACATGACTCCCAGCTTTTCACGGAGCTGATTAATGAAGATGACAACGCAGTTGGACTTGCTGATAACAGCGGTAAGCTTACGGAGAGCCTGGCTCATAAGTCTTGCCTGAAGTCCCATATGGGCATCACCCATATCTCCTTCGATCTCTGCCTTGGGAACAAGTGCCGCTACAGAGTCGACTACAACTATATCGATGGCGCCGGAACGGACCATGGTCTCTGCGATCTCCAGAGCCTGTTCACCGCTGTCGGGCTGTGAAATGTAAAGATTGTCTATATCAACGCCGATGTTCTTCGCATATACAGGATCGAGGGCATGCTCTGCATCAATGAATCCTGCGATGCCGCCGCGCTTCTGGACCTCTGCGATCATATGAAGGGTAACGGTAGTCTTACCGCTGGACTCGGGACCGTAGATCTCGATGATCCTTCCCTTGGGAATGCCGCCCTGTCCGAGGGCAAGATCAAGGCTTATGGAACCTGTGGGAATGGTCTCAACCTTCATCTGCGCGCCGGGCTCGCCCAGTCTCATGACAGCGCCCTTTCCGTACTGCTTCTCTATCTGTCCGAGAGCTGCTTCAAGAGCCTTTTTCTTTTCAGCGTTTACATTAGAGTTTTCCATTGAATTTCCTTTCCACGTTCAAAACGTAAGATGTATCCTGCGGGAATCCCGGATGATACATTTGGAACAGATGTTCGAATAAATAATAGAACATCCGTTCACTCTTGTCAACTGTAAAAATCATAACATGATACATGTCCGAAATTTTGGACTTACGAAAAACGACAGTCCGGTAAAACACCTGTCTGTCTTTGCGGCGGAGACCGTGGAAAGCTGCAGGTCAGCCCGAAACCGCAGTCGCATGCACTTACGGCACACGTGTTTAAGAAACGATCCTGTGGATCTTAGAATATTACTTATTATCGATATATTCGAGAATGCACTCTCTTGCAAGTATGAGTGCGTTCTTTGCAGCAAGCATACGGACATTGTTACGGTCACCGGAAAAATGATATTCCTCCACCCTGACCTTACCCCTGACAAAACAGCCGATATAGACAAGGCCCACAGGCTTTTTCCTGGTGCCTCCTCCGGGTCCGGCAAGTCCCGTTACAGAAATGCACACATCGCTTCCGGCAGCCTTTGCTCCGCCCTCTGCCATCTCCTGTGCGGTCTGCGCGGAAACAGCGGTGTATCTGTCAAGGGTATCCTTACTTACACCGGCAAGCTTTCTTTTGGCCTTGTTGGAATATGTGACAAAACTGCTCTTAAATACATCGGATGCTCCCGGAACGCCGACAAGAGCGGCGGATACCAGGCCTCCGGTGCAGGATTCAACGCATGTTATGGTCATATCATTCGAAAGAAGAAGCTCCACCAGCGACTGTTCGAAGGTCACTTCTTCCTTGGTACTGTAGACATTACCGCCAAAGCGCTTCTTAAGCTCTCTGACAACGGGCTTTACAAGCTTAGCTGCTTCCTTTTCGCTTTCAGCAGAAGCGGTGACTCTTATATGAACCTCACTTGTCTTGGCATAGGTTGCGATGGTGGGATTGGTCTGTCCATCGATCAGATCGATGATCATGGACTCAGCCCTGCTCTCTCCGATGCCCACTATTTTCACTGTCTGTGAAAAAATAGTCCCGTTTCCAAGTTCCTTAAGATACGGAACTATCCCGGTATCGAACATAGCCTCCATTTCCACGGGAGGTCCGGGAAGCAGTATGTACTTACATTTTCTGGTCTCCAGGATGATGCCCGGTGCGGTGCCGTTGGCATTCGGAACAGCCTTTGCCCCCCTGGGAAGAAGTGCCTGCTTCCAATTGTTATCAGTGGGAGTCTTACCCCTGTTTTCAAAAAATCTCTCAATGGCTCTGCGGCTTTCGGCATCCTCAATGAGCCTGCGCTTTGTAAATGCCGCAACTGCCTCCTTGGTCATATCATCTTCCGTGGGCCCAAGGCCCCCGCAGAGGATGACGATATCGCTTCTTTCAGAGCTTACGGCAAGCTGTGCTATCACCCTGTCCATATTGTCGCCCACAACGCACTGGTTGTAGCATGCTATTCCAAGTCCGGACAGACGCGATGCTATGAACGCCGCATTGGTGTTCACTATATTTCCGAGCAGGATTTCCGTTCCGACACAGATTATCTCTGCATTCATAACAATACTCCGCGATTTTTATACAGATAGTCCACAAGAGAGATCACTGTAAGAGCAAGTGCGATATACATGACGATATCAATGAGCACCATCGGGATCCCGATAAATGCAAGAGTCGGCTGTATGATCATGGCTATTACCATTATCATCTGGAATGTGGTCTTGAACTTGCCCCACCAGCTTGCGGCGATGACAACTCCCTTTTCGGCAGCAACAAGTCTGAAGCCGCTTATGATGAATTCTCTGGCGATGATTATGATAACTATCCATGCGGGAATACGCTTCATGTCCACCAGTGCAATGAGCGCCGTGCATACAAGGAGCTTATCCGCAAGGGGATCCATGAACTTTCCGAAATTGGATACAAGATTATATGCCCTTGCGATCTTGCCGTCGAACAGATCGGTAAGGGATGCAATGACAAAGATCAGATCTGCTATGATGTCCGGAATAAGGAGATTCTGTCCGAACCATCCCCTCTGACCTCCAAGCAGAAAGACAACAAACGGGATTATAAGCACAATCCTGAACAGTGTCAGTGCATTCGGAATGTTCCAGATGGAACTCTGATTTTTCGTGTTCTTATCTTCACTCATCAGTCATAACTCCGGACAGATCGTATCCCTGAGCCTCTGTGACCCTGGCCTTCACCATATCTCCGGTCATCAGTTCTCGAGAGGCTTTTACGAAAAACAATCCGTCAACTCCCGGGGCATCTCTGTACGTACGTCCGACATAGATACCGTCTTCGGGAAGGTATCCTTCTATAAGTACATCAAGTATCTCACCTACGTGAGACTCGTTCAGATCAAAAGTAACGGCCTGCTGCAGCTCCATCAGTTCATCGCGTCTTGCTGCTGCGGTCTCAGCGGGAACCTGGTCCGGCATTTCGGCAGCGGGCGTTCCCTCTTCGGCTGAATATGTAAAAACACCGAGTCTGTCGAATTCGGTCTCATTTACGAATCTGTACAGCTCTTCAAATTCTTCCTGTGTCTCCCCCGGAAAGCCGGAGATAAGGGTGGTCCTCAGTGTCATTCCAGGAATGCGGTCCCTGAGCTTTGATATAAGCTCCTCTATGCTCTTCTTCGAAGTCTTCCGGCCCATCCTTCTCAGGATATCATCGGAAGCATGCTGTATGGGAAGATCGAGGTATCTGCATATCTTCTCTTCCGAAGCCATGACCTCTATAAGCTCATCGGTGATCTCTTCGGGATATGCATAGAGAACCCTTATCCACCTGAAACCTTCTATCTCACAGAGCTTTTTCAGAAGCTCCGGAAGTGCTTTATGTCCGTACAGATCCACTCCGTACAGAGTAGTTTCCTGTGCGACAAGTATAAGCTCCTTAACACCCTTTTCCGCAAGTTCACGGGCTTCCTGCAGGATATCCTCCATGGGAATGCTCCGGTAATTACCGCGGACATAGGGGATGATACAGTACGTGCATCTCTTGTTACAGCCCTCTGCGATCTTAAGATATGCATAGTGGCCGCCTGTTGTAAGGCTCCTGTGGGGAGCTGAATAAGGCTTTGCATCCAGGGGATCTGACGCAGCGGTCTTTACCCCGGCAGAACCCTTTGAAATATTGCCGAGGGTCTCATCCAGAACCTCAGCGATGCGTCCGATGGACATGGTGCCTATCACGGCATCAAGCTCCGGAAGGTCCGCAAATATCTCATCCATGTATCTCTGGGCAAGACATCCGCCTGCAATCAGGCACTTAAGCTTACCGGTCTCCTTAAGAGCGCCAAGACGGATTATCTCCGAGATACTCTCTTCCTTGGCATCTCCTATAAAACAGCAGGTATTAATGATGATGATATCTGCTTCATTTTCATCATCGGTAAATTCATACCCGCGCTCAGAGAGGATGCCCAGCATCTTCTCCGAATCAACCAGATTTTTGTCGCACCCAAGCGATACAAAAAATATCTTCATTACTGTTCAGCGGGAGTTCCCGGAAGGATGTGTACCTGTCCCTCGTAAAGCTCGTCTACTGCGATGGAAAGGGGCTTTTTATCCTTGTTCTCGGTAAGAGGCTTATCGCCGGATACGATCTGGCGAGCACGCTTTGCAGAAGCCATCACGATAGAATAACGGCTCTGTACGATCTCTTCTCCTTCGGGCGCATCGGAATTGACTGCGTCCATCATGTCAACATAAGAGGGATGAAGCATCATAATAGTATTTCTCCTTCTGCCATATCGGCCTTTCCGTTTTTAACGGATCATCTGTGATATTTCTCAAGCCCTGCACGGAGCTCTTCTATAAACTCCGCCTGTCTTTCAGGCTTTCTCTTTGCGCTGCGGATCGTCTCACATACATCCGCCACACATTTATCGATATCATCATTAACTATGATGTAATCGTATTCGCCAATGCCGTCCGATTCCTCACTTGCCCTGGAAAGTCTTCCGGCTATAACGTCATCAGTCTCGGTGCCGCGCCCTTTAAGTCTTCTTTCAAGTTCCTCCGCAGTGGGCGGTGTAATGAAAAGAAGCACGCTTTCGGGGTAGATCCTCTTGATGTTCATCGCACCCTGAATCTCAATCTCAAGGATGACGTTCTTACCTTCGCTTATCTTCTGTTCCACATATGCTCTCGGGGTTCCGTAATAGTTGCCCACGAATTCTGCATGTTCGATGAGTCCGTTCTCCGCAATGGTCTGCTCGAACTTCTCACGTGTCACGAAAAAATAGTCCCTTCCGTCCACTTCACCCGGCCTCGGGTTTCTGGTGGTCATTGAAACCGACAGACAGTATTCATCGCTCTCCGACAGAAGCTTCTTGATCACGGTACCCTTTCCTGCTCCCGAAAAGCCGGATATGACTACCAAAATTCCTTTGTCCATTGATCAGCCCGCCTTTATCACTCTATGTTCTGTATCTGCTCGCGGATCTTCTCAATCTCGGTCTTAAGCTCTATACCGCGGTTTGAGATCTCGAGATCGGTGGTCTTGGAAAGTGTGGTATTGGCTTCCCTGTTCATCTCCTGAGCAATAAAGTCAAGCTTTCTTCCCACATCACCTGAACCGGAAAGTTCCTTCTTCATGGTCTCTATATGGGACTTGAGTCTTACGATCTCTTCATCAACACAGATCTTGTCTGCAAAAACAGTCACTTCGGTAAGGAGTCTTCCTTCATCGGGGGTGTTGTCTCCAAGTATCTCCTTAACTCTGGAGTAGATCTTCTCCCTGTATTCCTCGACTATCTGAGGAGATCTCTCCTGTATGAAATCAACTATGGAAAGAAGATTGTCAAGCTTGGGAACAAGGTCCTTAACGAGGTTCTCACCCTCTGTGCTCCTTGCCTCAACCATCTTCTCGCAGGCGCCGTCCACTGCCTTCTTAAGGCCTACCCAGAGCTCATCTTC
>CACWJQ010000073.1 GCA_902761225.1 uncultured Lachnospiraceae bacterium
GTTACCACTTGATTTGCCAATCTGTAGTATACAGGTAAATCCACGTTGCTACAAAATGGAGGTCATTACATATTGTCTAATGGTGCCTGGCACCATTAAAAAAAGTTTATGGTGTCAGGCACCGTAAAGAAAGAGGTGCCCGGGTGATGTCACATTTTCATGTGATTTGGAAATCAGGGATATCTGTTACCATTCAGTTTAGAGTCCCAGTGTGTAAAAATCGGGACTGGATGGAGGATTGGAAATATGTATTGTACGGGCTGTGGTACTGAACTTGAAGATGATGCGCTGTTTTGCAGGGAGTGCGGGAAGAAGGTTGAAGCTGCTGGGAAGGCGATAATAAATACCCAATCGGAAGATGAAGGCGGCAGGACCGGCGTCAGCAAAGCGGTCAGCAAAATAACCACCGATAAAAAATCCCTCAAGAGAAAAAACAGATTCGGAACAGGATTTCATCTCGTAGCCCTGCTGGTTTCAATATTGCTTCCGCTTTACATCTTCCTGTTTAAAAACCGGTTTTTCCAGTCAATACCTATCAATACGACTGAATTCTACAGATACAATGCTGTGTATATAGCGATAGCAGCTATGCTGGTGCTGTCCTGTATTTTCCTTAAAGTATCAAGGATTCCGGCGCTCATTACTCTGCTGCCTCTTGCCTTAAGCCAGTATACGTATATCGATATATATAACGGCAGATACACAAAACCACTGCAGGATCCTTTCACGCTGAGCAGGCTTTTCGGGACCTTGGCGGCATTTCTTTTTTTCTTGCTGACCATAAAATGTAAAGGGATCATAAGGAACATCACCTGCGTCTTAACCATGACGCTGTTTGGCTTTCTTACCTTCCTTTCCTTTATGCTCGGTCTCCACGAATTCAGGTCCGGAGGATATGTATTCGTAGGCTTCAGAGTGCAGGGACTTTCCGTCTATCCGCCGTTTTATTATTTCATCACTTTCCTCACATACACCGTGATCTCCATGGGAATGTTAACACTTGGGACCGCATCCAAAAAAGACGCCGTAAATCCTGATGAAAAAAGCCCGATCCGCCGGAAAAAGACTTTGTCCTACGCATTCGCATCTGCGCTGACAGTACTGATGTCTGTGGCAACGGTCATTCTTTTTTCCAGATACAATTTACCGGAAAACAGATTCACAAGGATCGTGGCACTCGGCGACGAACAGGCAGCTGAAAAATGTTATCTTCTGGCAGTGAATTCTTACCGGATTGCCGCCAGGCTGAATCCCGATGACCCCGATGTATACATCTCGATGCTCAAGGCCTCGGGCAAGTGTCTGAATCCAAACGAGTTCCTCACCTCATATGATATGGCTGTGGATAATCTTGGCAGAAAGGATCTTAAAAATATCACCGAAAAGGCATGGAAGTTCCTGGAGGGCATGGAGGATGATTTCAGAGACGCCGGGCAGACTGAGGACTACTGGTCACTGGTAAATAATTTCAGGAATAAGGTTGTTGCATCAGATGTTGATGTCAATCTGCCCTGGACCGGACCTGTGGGATATACCACCGCGGCAGCCCCTGTGCCTGCTGCCACTGCTGCCGATGGACTTCCCACCATTGCCGAGCCCATTCAGGACAGCATAGTTGCAGTGCCTGAGGATGATGCAAACATTATAGATGACTACTTCAGAGTAGATCCCATTACAGGATTTTTTACAATGGATACAGGTCTGTTCGGCAAAACCTTCACCGAGATGAGCGGACTTCTCGGCGGCCTGGACCCGCTTGAATACTGGCCTCACTGGGGAGACAACCTGTATGTGACATTCCTTTCAGACGATGTTAACACCTATGCCCTCCTGTTCCAAAACAACGCATTTGTGTGCTGCTACTATGACATCCCTGAAGATGGCTGGATACCCGACAATATTTCCACCGCTGCAGTAGGCTATTTCGGAAAAGAATGTGATTCGATAACAAATCCCTACGGCGATGGCTTCACGTATTTCTACAATTGGATACTGCCGGGATATTACTACGAGCAATATAACGAAAGCTACTTCGGCGAAACACATTTCAGACAGAGGTACAGCACCATACAGTTCTATCCCATGTAACAATCAGAGCAGGTAAAAAGAAACCGGAGGCAGAGCAATCTGCCGCCGGTTTTTGTTTATAAAAATTTTATGGTGCCTGGCACCATAAAGAAGGCACCGTAAAGAAGAAGTGGGATCAGTATCCGGGAAGGACGAGTCCGCTCATGATGCAGGCGCTGATGAGCTGGACATTGGAGTGGAAGCCGGTCTTGGAGTAGATGGTCTTGGTGTGCTGACGCACAGTGTCGATGCTGACGTAGAGTTCGTCGGCTATCTCCTGGTAGGATCTGCCCTCGGCGAGCTTCTTGATGACTTCGAGTTCGCGGGGAGTGAGCTGGTCTGATGTGATCTCTCCGATCCTTATGACGGGGGAGGCGTCGGGGTAAATGGATTCGCCGCTCAGGGTCTTACGGATGATGCCTATCAGCTCATCGGTGTTCTCGTTCTTGTACCAGAAGCTTTCGCAGCCTGCCTCGCGTGCCTTCTTAATGAAGGAGTAATCCGGCATGGAGGTGGAGATGATGATCTTGATCTCCGGGTGAAGCTTCTTGATGTTCGCCGCGCTCCTTAAGCCTGAGCTGTCATCCTTGGTGCAGATGTCCATGACTATGACATCTACTTTCAGCCTGAGGCACAGGATCTCAGCCATCTCCGCATTCTCGATGGTATCTATGATCTCGCATTCTTCCATTAACGATATCGCATTTGACAGTGCGGTCTTCACAAATACCGAGTCCTCTACGATCAATACCTTATACATATCTTTTCTCCTGATCATCTGTACTTTTCCGGAAAATTAAGTTCAATCTCAAATCTCTCCCCGGCGGATATCTTCATGAGCACTCCGCTCTGCTCCAGATCCTCCATAAGAGCTGACAGACCACCCCCAGGTTTTGTAAAGGGCTTAACAGGAGTGCCGTTATCATATATCAGAACGCGGCCCCTGTCCGCAAATCCCCTCAGATCCACGGTAAGCGCGGTGGCATTTGCATGTCTTATGGCATTATTCAGCGCTTCGCGCAAAACTCTTACAAACATCGGCACGGCATCACCTGCGGGAAGTTCACCCATCAGATTCAGGCTGCACCCTGCAAGATCCGCAACTCTCCTGAGTTCATCATAATCCCCAAGAGATGAGTCATTCCGCACCTCACCATCCGTGTATCCAAGGATGATCTGCTCCCAGAGGCCTGTCACCTTCGCCTTGGCCCCGGCATCCTCCGGGTGCTTCAGACAGAATCTTGTAAGCGCAAGACCTTCTCCAAGCCTTGCATGGATATTGATCTTCGCATTCAGAAGTTCCTTCTCCCTGTTGACCTGCGCAACATTCTTAAAATGCTCCTTCAGCCTCACATTCTGCTGCCTGATCTCCTCATTAAGCTCCCGCAGCCGTGCCAGATGCTCATATTCCTCAGTTATATCCTGCCCGGAGATCTGCGTGATCAGCTCACCGTTATCATCAAATTCCTTCTTCTCGATGAGATAGATACGATCTTCGAACCTTACAAAGAAACTGTTCTTATACTTTTCCGCAAGTTCCCTCTCAATATCATCCTGCGCAAGGTGGCCGTCCATCAGGCAGTCAAAATCCCTGTTCATGTCCGTAAGCGGCTTGCCTTTAAGCGCATAGATCAGAGAGTACATCCTGTTGTTCACAACAAGGGGCAGCCTGTTTGGCAGCCCGAAATAAATGGGTATGGGAAGCAGGTCTATGGAAAGCCTCATATCAGAGGCAGTATAGACATGGTTGTAACGATATATGATCACGATATATATCGCGGCAACTATCGCGATCATTCCTGTTATCTCGAAAAATAATACCATCCGCATTAACCCTTCATCACCCTCTCCCGTCACATGATATCTGCTCCGGTTCCGGTGATCCACTCATCATCAGCCCTTTCCCGTTGCATGACACCCGCTCCGGTTCCGGGCTTTCACTCATCATCTGCCCTCTTTCCCGTCTCAAAATACCTGCTCCGGTTCCGGGCTTTCACTCATCATCTGCCCTCTTCCTTATCATAGAGCTTCAGCTTCAGTTCCGATGCCACCTTTCCGCTGTCCGTCGTCTCGCAGTAAACCTTGAAAAGTGCATCTTCCCCGCAGCTTTCGAGCCGAAGGTGCAGGGCCTTTAAATGATTCTTGATAAAAATATCAAGCAAAAGATCAAGGCACGCGATTATATCCGTGGTCTTCACATACCCTGTAAGAGGCACAAGATACAGTGAATCATTCTCTGCGTCTATCAGTCCCGAGAGCATCTCATCCGCAGTGAGCTTCAGCTCCGAAACAGGAACGGTCCTGCATTTTTCGTTCATTATGAGGAGATTGCTTTTTCTCTTAATATAGATGCCTCTCCTGATGATGTCCCTGATCAGCTCCCCGTCCGCTTCATCCGATGATCCAAGCTGCTTTACAAGCCCCTCCAGAATTCCCACATCAGCTTTTAATATGTCATCTATCTTCTCGTATATGGCTTTCTTCTGACGGACCTTCTCGGTTTCGTTGGCAAGAGTAAGCTCGTTCTGAAGCTCACTCTCCTGCTCCTTAAGCGTGACCCTGAGCTCTTCCTGCTTCGCCGCAAGTTCATTCACATAGGAGATATCCTGCTCCCAGATGACATATCCCTTATTTTTCAAAGGATACGAATGCTCCAGCAGAGAATCTCCCACCTTCACCGTCCCCTCGCGGGTGAGAGCCTCAAACTCCGCCTTATCAAGGGGTGCATTCCCGTTCGGATACAGCACCTTCCCGGACTTATCCGTTATCCTGAACCTGAGGGCAGACCTTGCGAAGATCCTCTCATGCCCTGTGTTAACAGGCACCAGCCCGGTTGACATGCATATTATCCAGATTATGACCTCTATGTAAAAAGTATACTGCGTCGATCCGATGAATTCCCACTTCATGGTAAAACCGTTCATGATGTAGGGGATGTGGTATGCGATGCAGGACAGCACCAGGGCAAGTATCACGGGGAAGATAAACTTGGGTGCGTTTTTACCTGCAAAGTCCCTGAGTATCTTCATCCTGTAAATGTATACCCACAGCGCAAACGCAACTGACAGATAGCATATGGGACCCAGGGTGATATCGGTTCTGTTGATGTCATCAGGCATTATGCTGAACCTGAAAAAAAGATGATGAAAACTGTTGGTGAATGCAAGCAGCGCTATCAGGGCAGATGCAAGTATCAGCAGATCATATTTTCGCGGAAGCCTGTACTGCTCAGGCATTCCCAGGCACAGGGATGCGAGCAGGCTGAACACAGGATAGATACAGTAGGGAACAAATATCCCGATGACCGACAGCGCCATGAGATTGATGTCTTCCGTAACGATGATGGTCTGCAGATAGATGATGAACATGGAAAACTGCATGACCAGGCTCCCGATTATCAGATACCTGCACACAAGGGGCTGCACCACTCTGGTTTTCAGAAAATAAAACCAGCAGATAAGGGGCAGCATATCCAGCAGTCCCTTCACCAGATGCCTGATGTGGGACAGCGTCGCATCCTCGATCTTCAGATAATGCAATTGTGTTGTGAACAAAATATATATGAATGAAAAAATACATATTTTGATCGCCGTCTTTTTCTCAAGCATGAAATATCACACTCCACTCTTACCATAGTCTACCAATACCGGGCAGAATATGTAACTACATTTTTGTGTGATGTCATCATTACATCATCATGTGATTTTATTTTTACGAAGATGCACTAACATATCATCAGAACATCAAACTTAAGGAGGTAATAAATGGTACTTTGGCTGATAGTTATCGTGATCGTTGTAGTCGTTGCGGCAGTTGCAGGTTCCGCATACAGGAAAAATCTTCTCGGAAGCGGACAGATCGTTAACAGAAGGGCGGGATTCGAAGAATACGCCGAGATCCTCACCATTAAAGAGATGCCCTTTGCACAGGTTGCCGAGGCACTTAAGGATGGCTATTACTACGGAAAGGCGAACCTCACCGTCAACACCGCAAAGCAGGCCGCCGGCTTCAGCGGAGCAGGCTGGACCGCGCAGCTCTACCATATGAACGACTCTGACAGAAATGCGTACTGCTTCGAGTTCGTCAACTGGCAGAGCAGGAACGGCATCCCCTATGAAGCGATCGCAATGAACACCGTTCTTACTGCCGTCGAAAAAGTATTCCTCGGCCTCGACCCGAACACACAGGTATCAAGTAAGAAGATCGAAGTCACTAAGAAGTCACATTTCTTTTAATGATGCATTTTAAAGGAGAAAATAACATGGAAAAAATAGGAGCATTTCTCATACTTGCGGCACTGGTCGCCATCATCATGTTTTTCAAATACCTGCTCAGACGCGGTGTCGACAAGATCGACGACTCCATCAGACACGCCATCGACAGAAAGACCGGCAAGATGAACGAATCAGAATCATCAAACCTGTCGGACAGGTTCAACTAAAAACAACGGATAAAAAGAGCGGCCCCCGGATCATCCGGCGGGCCGCCTTCAGTTTATAAAAATTTAATGGTGCCTGGCACCCGATTCCTTCAACTGCTTCTCCAACTCTTTGTAATACTCCACAACGTTAACAAATGGTATGACCACCTTACCGTTGTTATATATTGACGAACTAATGGACTCAATCTTACCTCTGGCTATACCTATCATGGATGCCACTCCATTAATTGATACCAAGCGTATAAATTCATCCTCTGTTATTTCCTTTGTTGCCTTAAACAGTCCATCCATGATCATAGAGAACAAACTCTTACCATTACCGTCTTGCTCGATTTCAACAATAATTTTTATCCTGATCTTTGAAACATGTCCTTTCTCATC
>CACWJQ010000074.1 GCA_902761225.1 uncultured Lachnospiraceae bacterium
AAGTCTCTTTGAATATTCTATTATTAAATCCTTAACTTCAGAAAGATAATCCTTTCCATCTACAATCTGCACTCAAATCACCTCGTCAATTTTACTGGAAGATAATCTTTTCTACGTAACAATACTATAACAAAAGTTATTATATATTATTGGGTGCCATTTTTCAAGTACATGTTTAAAAATTGGAAGTGGACAAAATAATCTCAAGCCCACTTCCAAAAATTTGCTCCTTACGTAAGTATCAAATCCATCTAAGTATTAATTCTTGTTGTCCTGTTGTTCCCTCCACTTCTCCAAAAGAGAAATGATAATACGTTCACGCTCGGGTGTGGACATGTACTTCGGAAAATACTGATTAAGCTTCCTCCTGGTGAACACAATCTTCTCCGGGGCATCCGGAACATTCTTCTTCCCATTGAGATATTCGTACAGATTCTCCTTTGTAATGTCCTTCTGGGGAACTCCGCTGCGAAGCTCTGCAAGCTCATTCCACTTTGGTATACGGACATCCAGGCAGTACTCATGGATCCAACCCTGTATCTTATTAGTAAAGAAAGACATTTCCACACCTACAATGATCGGAATCCGCTTCTCATCAACAAGATCAAGAAGCTCCGGTATAAGTTCTGTGAGGCGAAGATATCTCTTTACCTGGTTACGACTTTCACCTACTTGTATAGCCAATAGTTCTGATGATCTTAAATTGGGCCCATCTTGGGCTCCATTTTTTTCCCCCTTCTTAGGGCGCCCCGCTACGCGTTTCATTGCATCATATTTCATCTTATATGAGAAGGCTTTCTCACTCGGCAGAATCTCCTCTCTCTGCAGATTCGAATCTACCATGTAGATCACAGCCTCATCATCATCCATTTCCTTAATAATCGCAGGAATCGTTTCAAGCCCCGCAATCTTCGCGGCATGCAGTCTACGATGGCCGGAGATCATCTCATAAAGATCATCTCTGTCCTTTCGCACGATAACCGGTGTGAGGATTCCGTTTTCTTTTATACTATCAACCAACTCATCCATCTTCTCGTCATCCAAAACCTTGAATGGATGATTCTCAAACGGATAGATATCCCTTATCGCAATCTCTGTGGTACCGGACGAATCCGGCACACACAGAAGCTCATCAATGCTTGTCATTTTTATTTTCTGCCCTGGTCTGTTATTAGCCATTGTTCACACACTCCTTTCCTAAGATATCATCCACCAGAGCCAGATATGCGGATGCAGCTTTTCCTTTCGGATCGTATTGATACAGGCTGGATCCTTCTGCAGAGATCTCAGCTGCACGGACCGACATAGGAATCTGTGTATCAAATACCCGTACCGCAGATGAGTATGCCTCATGTACCTGGCGAACAATATCCTTTGCATAATTCGTTCTGGAATCTACCATTGTGAGAAGGATTCCCTCAATCTGCAGTTTCGGGTTAAGCTGCCGCTTCACACGACCAATGGTTTTTATGAGCTGTTCCAATCCGCGGACAGGAAGGTATCCGGCGGATACAGGGATCAACACCGAATCCGCACAAGCCAATGCATTGATCGTGAGGAGACCTAAACTCGGCATGCAGTCGCAGATAATGTAGTCATAGTATTCCCGCATCATATCTACATACTGCCTGAGGACAGTCTCCCTGCTGATCACACCATTCATGGAAATCTCAAGGCCGGAGAGTTCAATATTTCCGGGGAGAATATCCACTCCCTCCGTATGATGTAAGATTCCCTCGTCGGGACTCACGCTTTCGTCATTAATGATCTTCATCATAATGGTAGCCAGTGTAACATCCATCTTGTCCGGATATTCCCATCCAAGGCTGATCGTAAGTGATCCCTGAGGATCCGCATCGATCATAAGAACCTTCTTTCCTTCACGGGCAAGACCAATCCCGATATTTACCGAGGAGACCGTCTTGGCCACCCCGCCTTTCTGATTTGAGATACTGATCACTTTACACATCAATCTTCATCCTCCATTTCAAAAGCCTGGATAAACTTATCCAATTTCTGAGTATCAATGAGTGTCACCCCGCCCACCTTGTAACAGGCTCTTGCATCCTTCGCCAGCTTCTGGAAGGTGTGAATCCCCACGGAATAGAGAATCGCGCCCTCATCATAACGCACCCATCTCTTGGATCCTTCAGCTACTAATCTCTTGATCTTCTCAACATCCTTATTTCTTTTTTTCATCTCTCTCACGCTTTCCTTTCTATCTGTGATTTCGGGTTCTATAAGACAGTTCTCATCCAGATACCTGTCAATTGCAAATGTATCCGCAACAGCCATCCTGTGAAGATCCACTGTTGCACCTGCATCTTTAGCAAGATGCACGAAAGTCCAATACGGCAGGTCATAATAATATGCCCCTTTTCCGTAAAGCATATAATTATGCTTATATCCGCGCTTCTCTACATGTTCCCGGATGTGATCCGGTCCTCTCGACTTTCTGATCATGTGTTACCTCCGTAATCAATTGTTTGAAGATTTCCCAAAGCAGATAAACAAAAAAGACACCCACGATCGTATTTCTACGAAACGTAAGTGTCTTCTGTAAGTATTTCGCTGTTCCTCTGAACAGTTTCATACCGATTTTTTTCAGTTATTTTTGTTCCCTTTTTCGACTTTTTTCAGTCTGAAAATGCCCTTTGACACACTTTGACACAATCCATAGAGCGCATCATTTTTTTAGGGAACTGTCCATACGAGTCCATCAAAGTCCATCGAAGTCCATGTTGTTTACCGTACATTTGTGTTACAGGACGGACTGATTTGTACTCCTATGGACGAGTACGGATACCTATGAGTCCATCCGTTAATTTTGGCTTTTTAACGTCGGGAACAGAAGTACATCTCTTATTGCCGGGCTGTCAGTTAAAAGCATAGTCAGTCTGTCTATTCCGTAACCGATACCACCGGTTGGAGCCATACCGATCTCTAGTGCATTTAAGAAATCCTCATCTGTGTGGTTTGCTTCCTCATCACCCATGTCTGCAAGTGCATCCTGAGCCTTGAAACGCTCTCTCTGATCGATTGGATCATTAAGCTCAGAATATGCATTACACATCTCCCATCCGTTGATGAAGAGTTCGAAACGCTCAACGTATCCTTCCTTGTCAGGTTTCTTCTTTGTGAGCGGTGATATCTCGATCGGATGATCCATGATGAATGTAGGCTGGAGGAGATGTTCCTCAACAAATGTCTCAAAGAAAAGATTTAAGATGTCACCCTTCTTGTGATGAGCCTCGAATTCAACTCCCTTTTCCTTAGCAATAGCCTTTGCTGCATCATCATCTGCGATCTGATCGAAATCAACATCTGCATACTTCTTAACAGCATCTATCATCGTAAGGCGGGCAAAAGGCTTTCCGAAATCAAGTTCAAGATCACCATACTTAAATGTTGTTGTTCCGAGTACTTCGCCAGCCACATGACGGAACATGTTCTCTGTAAGATCCATCATTCCGTAATAGTCTGTATATGCCTGATACAGTTCCATGAGTGTAAACTCGGGATTGTGCCTTGTATCAAGTCCTTCATTTCTGAATACTCTTCCGATCTCATAGACTCTTTCAAGTCCGCCAACGATCAGTCTCTTTAAGTAAAGCTCCAAAGAGATACGAAGATTAAGATCCTCATCAAGAGCATTGAAATGCGTCTGGAAGGGTCTTGCTGCAGCACCGCCGGCATTGGCAACAAGCATCGGTGTCTCAACCTCCATAAAGCCCTGTGCATCCAAATAATGTCTTATAGAAGATATGATCTTTGATCTCTTTACAAATGTATCCTTTACATCGGGATTCATTATAAGGTCTGTATATCTCTGACGATATCTTATATCTGTATTTGTAAGTCCGTGGAACTTCTCCGGAAGAGGCTGAAGGTTCTTTGAAAGAAGGATTGTTTCTGTTGCATGTACAGATATCTCACCCTTCTGGGTTCTGAACATATATCCCTTTACACCGATGATATCACCGACATCATACTTCTTGAAATCAGCATATGCCTCTTCACCGAGAGCATCTCTTGCAACATATACCTGCAGATCACCCTTAAGATCCGATACATTGCAGAATGAAGCCTTTCCCATAACACGCTTTAACATTATACGGCCTGCAATGCTTACGTTGATGGGATTGGCATCCATAACAGCTCTTCTCTCATTATAATCTGCTGTCATCGCTGCTCTTGCATCCGCTTCTTCCATGCCTTCAGTATTAACCTCAGGTCTGCCTGCCAAAAGCTTTTCTTCAAGTTCAATATATTCTGCCTTGGCATCTGATGAATGATATGTCTGATCATACTTTGTTATCTGAAAGGGGTCTTTTCCTGCTGCCTGAAGGTTTGCAAGCTTTTCTCTCTTGTTCTTTCTTATCTGGTTAAGATCAGGCTCATTGGCCTGTACATTGTTCTGCTGATTCTGTTCTGACATGATCGCTCTCCTTTTTTACAAGCTTTATACAAATAACAGCTTCTCGAATTGAGAAGCTGTTTAGATCAATCGACTAGTTAGATCTCTGAATCTCAAGTACCTTGTACTTGAAGATGTTTCCACCGACATCTACCTTGACGGTGTCACCGACCTTGGCTCCGATCAGGGCCTTGCCTACGGGTGACTCATTTGAGATCTTGCCCTTAAGGCTGTTTGCCTCTGTAGAACCAACTATCTTATATTCACACTCTTCCTTCTCGGTCATATCCTTGACTTTGACTTTGCAGCCTACGTTGATACGCTCGAGGTCAACTTCGTCCTCATCAACAACTTCTGCATTTTTGAGTATCTTCTCAAGCTGTTCGATCCTTGCTTCTATATCTCTCTGTTCGTCTTTGGCTGCATCATATTCAGCGTTCTCTGAAAGGTCGCCCTGTGCTCTTGCTTCCTTTATCTTCTGTGCAACTTCCTGACGTCTGTTAACCTTAAGGTTCTCTAACTCTTCCTCATATTGTTTGAGACCTTCGTAGGTCAGAATATTCTTCTTTTCTTCCATAATGTATAACCCTCATCCGTTATTCATAATATATAGGTATATATTCATCCTACAATTTACGTATTATATAAAAGAAAACCGCTACTGTCAAGTTTCGCAGGGTTTAAACAGCGATCTTGCAACAGACAGTATATCATCCATTGAACACATCTCGTTTATGCGCCCTCTTAACTTTGCACTGCCCGGCATACCCGCACTGTACCATGAAAGATGTTTTCTCATCTCACGCACAGCCGTATACTCGCCTTTATACTTGATCATCAGCCTTGCATGTTCCCTTACTGTCTCAAACATTTCAGTACCGTTTGGTCTGTCAAGCTTTTCGTTTGTTTCAAGAAAATGCAGTATCTCTCTGAAGATAAAGGGATTTCCCTGGGCTGCTCTTCCTATCGCGATACCATCGCATCCCGTCTCATCAAACATTCGCTTTGCGCTTTCTCCGTCCGTAACATCGCCGTTTCCGATGACGGGTATGTCAACCCTTTCCTTTACCTTAGCTATGGCATTTAAGTCGGCTTTTCCGCTGTAGTACTGTTCTCTGGTCCTTGCATGAACAGTAACGGCACTTGCTCCGCTCTCCTGAGCTATATATGCGATCTCTGGGGCAGTCAGCTCATCATTTGCAAATCCTTTTCTTATCTTTACGGTCACAGGCTTGTTTGTATTCTTTACGATCGCCTCTATTATCCGACCGGCTAAAAGGGGATCCTTCATAAGAGCGCTTCCCTCGCCGTTATTTACCACTTTGGGCACAGGACATCCCATATTTATATCAAGTATGTCATATGGCCTGTCCTCTATGCGCTTTGCCTGCTCGCTCATTATCTTTGGATCCGACCCGAAAAGCTGCAGTGATATGCACCCTTCATCGGGATGGATCTCTAAAAGGCCTTCCGTATTCTTGTTATTGTACATGATAGCCTTTGCGCTTATCATCTCCATGCATACCATGCCTGCGCCGTAACGGGCGCATAACAAGCGAAATGGCAGGTCGCTTACGCCTGCCATGGGTGCCAGTATTATATTATTCCTTAGTTTGACATCGCCTATCAGTAAACTCTTCATACTACTTTGCATTCTTTAAATATATGAGTCTTAAGCCTTCAAGCGTAAGTGTGCTGTCATATACCTGTATAAGATCTGTCTCTTCGGAAATGATCCTTCCGAGTCCTCCCGTTGCGACAACCTTCATGTTGTCATATCCGGATTCTTTTCTTACCTGATTTATTATATATTCAGTCTGACCTATCTGACCGTATACGAGACCTGCCTGCATACTTGAGATAGTTTCCTGTGCAAGGATAGACTTCGGCTTTTTGATCTCAACCTCGGGAAGCTTTGCTGTATCCTCCCAGAGTGCCTTTGCCGAGATACGAAGTCCTGGAGCTGTGATACCCGCAGTAAACTCGCCCTTTTCAGTGATAAGGTCATAAGTTGTTGCTGTACCGAAATCAAGCACCAGTATCGGACCGCCGTACTTTTCAAACGCTCCCACGGCATCAACTATCCTGTCAGGGCCTATCTCCTTGGGATTTTCAGTCACTATCTTTATCCCTGTCTTGATACCTGCTCCAACTATCATAGGATCCACGTTAAGATATCTGATGATACCTCCTGTGAGCGAATGCATGACATTGGGAACAACACTTGCGATT
>CACWJQ010000075.1 GCA_902761225.1 uncultured Lachnospiraceae bacterium
CTTAGGCATAAAAACCGCTAAATAAGCCATTTTTTGCAAGAAGAATGTTGAAATAAGCGCTATTTTGTGGTAGTATAACCATGCTGCAATTAATTCCACAATATATTGGGAGGAGCAAATTAATGAATAGAGCAGAATTAGTAAATGCAATGGCTAAGGAGACCGGACTTTCAAAGGCTGACGCTGAGAAGGCACTTAAGGCTTTCACAACCGTAGTTTCCAAGGAACTTAAGAAGAAGGGAAAGGTTCAGCTTGTAGGCTTCGGTACCTTCGAGACCTCCAAGAGAGCAGCTCGTAAGGGCAAGAATCCTCAGACCGGCGAAGCTATCAAGATTCCCGCAGCTGTTGTTCCTAAGTTCAAGGCTGGAAAGGCTCTTAAGGATCTTGTAAACGGCGCTAAGAAGTAATTGAATATTTCAATAAGCAGCTAACTAAGGGCGGGGTCATCTGATCCCGCTCTTTTGATGTCCCAAAGCATCTCATAAAGAGGCTGAAAAATAGCGACATTTTTTTACCTTGGTAATATAATAAACAGTAGCGGGTTTTTATGAGGGAATCTATGGGAAGATCATTTACCAAAAGTGATGCAATAGGCATAGAAGCTGAACACAACAATCTGATGGAAGGACTCCAGCAGGCTGCAAACCGTTTCGGTACCTACAGGGATGCGGTTAGTCAGTCTGCCGATGCAATGGTCAGGGAAGCGGTTCAGAACATCCTTAAGGGGATACCTGTTGAGGAACTGAATCGCAGCGGAGCAGGTCTCCGCATCAAGAATCTTAAGGATTCCGGTTATAACAATATTGCCGATATAGCTTCCAGAGGGATGTACGAGATCGCAGCCGTCGACGGCATAAGCGAAAACGGCGCCCGCATGATAAAGCAGATGACTCAGGAATTCACCGAGCGTGCAAGGAAGGATACCAGGATAAAGCTTAATGCGGATTCCAGAAATCCTCTGAGCAATGCGCTCATCGGTTCCCTGTACAGATACAGACAGGGCAGGAGCATCTCAGATGAGGCATCTTCCATACTCAGTGAGAATTCATACAGGATCAGGACCTGTATATATGATCTTGCCCCTTCAAAGGGAACCTTCAAATGGCTGTTTTCTTCATCTCAGATAAAGCAGAAGGCTGATAATTCCTATAAGGAGCTGTACGATATGCTCCGGGGCGATTACGGTCAGCGCTCCCGCGATATCCTGGAGAGGATGCGCAGACTGGATGCATCGGATGACGGGACGGCATGGGAAGATTTTAAAAATGATCCCATAGCTTACACCACTGACCTGGAGAATATCTGTCCCGGTCTTCTGGGAAGCGATGAAGAGGTATACGGCCTTCCTGAGGAACTTGCCCGGGAGATTGATAAGGAAAGCTGTAACAAGGACGGCCTTCTGTGCACCCTGAGAAGATATCAGGAATGGGGTGTCAAGTATGCGCTCCACCAGGGAAGAGTTCTTCTCGGTGACGAGATGGGACTGGGAAAGACCGTGCAGGCGATGCCGGTGCCACACATTTCCTGGTGGTCTGCCCTGCAAGCGTTCTGACCAACTGGTGCAGGGAGGTGACCAAGCATTCCACGCTTTCCGTCACAAGGATCCACGGACCCGGAAGGGACGCTGCATTTGCATCATGGATCTCAAATGGTGATGTTGCGGTCACTACATATGAAACCACCGCAAGGATATCCCTTGATCCCGATTTTAAGTTTGATCTGCTGGTTGTGGACGAGGCTCACTACATCAAGAATCCCGCTGCCGCCAGAACGAGGAACGTGAAGGAGATCGGAACCCACGCAGACAGGATGCTGTTTATGACGGGTACCGCACTTGAGAACAATGTTGATGAGATGATCTCACTCATAGATATCCTTCAGCCCGATGTAGCCGCTTCCGTAGGCAATATGAAGTTCATGTCCAATGCCCCGCAGTTCAGGGAGAGGGTCGCTCCCGTCTATTACAGAAGAAAACGTGAGCAGGTACTTACAGAGCTGCCCGAGCTTATAGAACTGAGGGAATGGTGTGATATGACTCCTCAGGAAGAAGAGGCATATGTGAAAACTCTTTATTCCGGAAATCTTATGGCTGTCCGGAGGGTATCCTGGAATGTGGAGGACCTGAAATATTCTTCCAAGGCAAACCGCCTTAAGGAAATAGTCGCAGATGCTAAGGATGATGACAGGAAGGTTATAGTCTTTTCGTTTTTCCTTGATACTCTGAAGGCAGTGTGTGAAGTTCTGCAGGATGCATGTGTGGAGACCATAAACGGATCTGTCTCCCCGGCTCACAGGCAGGAGATCATAGACGAATTTGACAGGGCACCTGCGGGAACGGTTCTTCCAGCACAGATCCAGTCCGGAGGAACGGGACTTAATATCCAGTCCGCAAGCGTGGTTGTGATCTGTGAACCGCAGTACAAGCCATCCACTGAGAATCAGGCTATATCGAGAGCCTACAGGATGGGACAGTCAAGGAATGTACTTGTGTACAGGCTGCTCAGCGATGAGACGGTTGATGAGCGTATCCTGGAGATACTTGAGAGAAAGCAGAAGGAGTTCGAGGCCTTTGCTGACGAATCCGTCGCGGGTGCTGAGAGCATAGAGCTTGATGAGAGAGAACTCGGCGATATCATAGGTGCCGAGATCGAGCGTATAAGAAATGAAAAAAACAAATCAGAGGTGAAAGATGGAGTTTGAAGAATTGATCCACAGTAAGTATTCAGAACCTGCAGCCATACTGAAATATTCGGATGGTATGCTCACTGTCAGCGACATCAATGAAGCCTTCATTTCAGAGCTATGGATGAATGTTTCAAAAGAGGAATTCATAGGCCCGAATCTCGGTAAGATGTTTGATGAGGCAGATCTTAAGTTCTTCACTTCAGCCGTTAAGAAAAAACCTGGAGGAATCTTTTTACAGACTGCTGCGGATTTGACAAAGTGTGTATTAAGAGCAGACTGATCCTTGTGGAGAAGAATGACGATCATGCCGTGGTCTATGAAGGCATCAGAAATATAACCAATGAGATCAAGACAAGGGAAATGTTCGAGGACACCGAATACAGATATAAGGCAACTCTCGAACAGGTCAATATCTATAACTGGGAATACAACATAAAAACAAAGGAGATGCGTCCCTGCTACCGCTGTATGAGGGATCTGGGCCTTCCTGCGGTTGTTAAGAATTATCCGGAACCTCCGATCGAGGCAGGAATATTCCCTCCCGATTATGCCGATATGTACCGTGAATACATGCACCGTATCGATCAGGGACAGTCCGTTCCCGAAGTTGATATTCCCCTTACCGTAGGGCGTGTTCCCTTCCGTATAAAGTATTCCATCGAGTATGATGAGAATGGTGCTCCCGTAAAAGCTTTCGGTTCCGCTACCCTTATATCGGAAACAGAACTTGGCATTGTCAAGCTGGATAATCAGATAATCTCCAGCCTTGCCGAGGAATACCGCTGTATCTATCTTGCGAATCTCTCCGATGATACTGTCAAGGTCATTAAGGAGGATGGAGTACTGACTCTTAAGGATAATGCGGGCTGTGCTGATCTGTTCGACATGATCGCATCGAAGCTTGCCGATGTATCGGATGACGAAAAGGAGGTCCTCCGTGACAGCGAGCAGGTAAAAACCGTACTTTTTAAGGATTCCGATAAAAGAGAGTTCTCATATAAGGACGAAGCTGACAACAGATGGATCAGGATCGATTACCATGTTATTGAGCGCATGGATTCGAGTGTGAGCCGTGTGCTCATCACGGCATCGGTTATAGACGATCTTGCTGCCCAGAAGATGGATGCGGACAGGCTGATAGCAAGTCAGAAGCAGGAACTTGAGGAAAGACAGACCATGCTGCTTGCTGCGATCGATGAGGCTAACCGTGCCAACGAAGCCAAGACTACTTTCTTTTCCAGGATGTCCCATGATATACGTACACCCATGAATGCCATTACAGGCTTCTCCAGACTTGCCAAGGACGAGATAGACCGTAAGGAGAATGTTGAGGAGTATCTCGACAGGATAGTATCCGCAGGCGATCATCTTATGAGCCTGATAAACGATATCCTGGATATGAGCAGGATAGAAAGCGGAAAGATGGAGCTGACTCCCGCGCCCGTAAGAGTTAAGGATCTGCTCAACGAGTGTGCCGAAATGATCCGCATCAGGATGAACGACAGCAAGCTGCATTTTATCGTCGACCTGGAAAAAATCGGCGATGATGTTGTAATGTGCGACAAGCTGAGATTCTCACAGATCATCATCAATCTGCTGTCCAATGCGTGCAAGTTCACTTACGAGGATGGCAGCGTGTTCCTCGAAGGAAGAACGCTGGAGCGTGGAGAGAATATAGTATATGAGATCCGTGTAAAGGATACCGGCATAGGAATGTCGGAGGAGTTCTGCGAGCATATCTGGGAGGCGTATTCCAGAGAGAACACAGAGTATGTCCAGAAGACTCAGGGAACCGGACTCGGTATGGCTATCGTGAAAAATACCGTCAATCTGATGAACGGAACCATAGAGCTTAAGTCCAAGCCCGGTGAAGGAAGCGAATTCACCATCATCCTTCCCATGAAGCCTGCGGAGAATACGGAAGGCGTACAGGCTGTTGAAGATAAGGCTGCAGAGGCCATGAACAGGGATTATTCAGGCGTGAAGGTCCTTATCGTGGACGATACACTGACCAATCTCAGACTGTGTGAGAAGGTGCTGGAAAAGTTCGGCTTCGAAGTGATGACCACGGACAATGGCATAGGTGCTGTTGAGATCGTCAGAAATTCAAAGCCCGGAGAGATCAATATGATACTGATGGATGTCCTTATGCCCGTTATGGACGGACTTGAGGCCACCAGAAGGATAAGGGCACTGGATGATCCTGTTCTCTCACGCATACCTATAATCGCCATGACTGCCAATGCATTTGCTTCGGATGTTCAGGAGGCACTCAATGCCGGGATGAACGCTCATATCCCCAAGCCCTTCAGGAAAGAAGAGCTTATCACCAAGATAAGCATATTCGTATAAAGAGACAGTGACCCGGTGCCTGAGGCGCCGGGTTTCTTTATATGTATTTATGGAGCTTTTTCTGATATAATATTTGCCGGTGTTTTTGAAGGAATATATTTAATTGAAAGAGTTTTGTTTTGAAGAACCACTCGATAGTAAACAGTGAAAAAAATGATAACCTGGTGAAGCAGGCATCGTTCCTTGCCATAGCCGGTATTGTGAGCAGGATAATAGGACTTCTCTACAGAAGCCCTTTGTCGAGCATCATCGGGGATCTCGGACTGGGATATTATCAGTCCGCATATAATTACTATACCATCATACTTATCATATCTTCTTACAGCATTCCCTCGGCAATCTCCAAGATAATCGCCCAGAAGCTTGCGCTGAAAGAATACAGGAACGCTCACAAGCTGTTCATGGGTTCGATGGTCTATGTGCTCATCGTGGGCACTGTGGCATCCATGATACTCTTTTTCGGTGCCCCTTTGTTCGTAGAGGCGGACGCAGTGCCGGTACTTAAGGTATTTGCTCCCACCATTTTCGTATACGGTATCCTCGGTGTGCTCAGAGGATATTTCCAGGCCCACAGGTCAATGTCACAGACTTCGATGTCCCAGATAATCGAGCAGATCATCAATGCTGCGGTAAGTGTGGGAGCGGCGGCTCTTTTTATCAAACTTACCATGGGAACGATGGAAGAGCCTGCTGATGAAGCCGGACAGATCCTGAGAGCCGTAAGGGGTGCCCAGGGATCTGCTCTTGGTACAGGACTCGGCGTTGTCGCGGCACTCGTCTTCATGGCAGTCGTATATCTGGTAAACAGGGGAGACATCCTTAAGAGAGCTGCAGAGGATAAGAGTGAGAAGACCGATACCTACAGAACGGTATTCCGTACCATCATAGGAGTTGTTACTCCTTTTATCATCAGCACCGCTGTCTATAATGTCTTCAGCAATATCAATAACAAGATATTCACCACATTCTATCCTTCATGGAGAGAACTGTCCCAGGTTGTTACTACATCACACTGGGGAATATTCCAGGGTAAGGCTCAGGTCATCTCCAATATCCCCATAGCATTCTCATCCGCCATGGCAGCTGCCATGATACCCCAGGTCGCAGGCTTTATCACATCGGGTGACAGGGAATCCGCAAAGGGACGTATAGGACTGGGAGTCAAGACCACAATGCTGATCTCAATCCCTTCCGCTGCCGGGATATTCACCTTCGCAGGTCCCGTGATGCTGCTTCTTTTCCCTAACTCCAGACCTACGATAGAACTCGGAAGCCGCTGCCTTATGGCACTGTCGGTATCCGTTGTGCTGATCGCACTTTCAACACTGAACTCGTCCATACTTCAGTCCATCGGTAAGCTCCATACTCCTATATTCAATGCTCTTATCGCACTCGGACTTCAGACAGTACTGCTCGTCATACTGCTTAAGTACACGAACCTTGATGTGTTCGCGGTTGCCATATGCTATGCCGTCTATGCAGGCATCATGGCGGTTCTGAATCAGAGAGCCGTGAGCAGAGCTATCGGATATAAGCAGGAGCTTGTCAATACCTTCGTCAAGCCCCTTGAGTGCTCCTTTGTGATGAGCCTTCTTGCATACGGAGTATACAGACTGGTACTGCTTGCGGTGCCTAATGAGAGAATAGCGGTCATTCCTGCGATCCTTGTCGCAGTGCCCCTCTACTTCATACTCCTGGTTGTGCTGAAGTCGGTAAATGAAAGAGAACTGAAGACCCTTCCCGGAGGGACCAGAGTCTACGGGATACTTAAGAAGGTTCATCTGATCAGATGATACAAACGCGTAAGCGGGGACCGGATTTTTACTGTATGTCCTGCTGAGCGGGACAGGGAATATACACATGGCATTTGATGGAATAACTACCGCGGCTCTGACTGCGGAACTTAATAAGAGACTTGCGGGAGGGCGTATCTCCAAGATCGCACAGCCCGAGAACGATGAGCTTCAGATAACCGTCAATACGGCAGAGGGCAATCTGAAACTGCTTCTCAGCGCTGATCCCTCACTTCCCCTCGTATATATCACGGAGCAGTCCAAGAAATCACCTCTGAACGCTCCCAATTTCTGCATGGTCTTAAGAAAGAGGATCCAGGGCGGAAGGATCATAAGCGTCACCCAGCCCGGGCTCGAGAGAGCCATAAGGATAGATGCCGAGCACCTGGATGAAATGGGAGATGTAAAGCGTGTCAGCCTTGTCACCGAGATCATGGGAAAGCACAGCAACATAATCCTTACCGAGGACGATGGCGGGACCGAAAGGATAGTCGACTCCATCAAGCATGTATCTGCGGTGGTCAGCTCGGTTCGTGAAGTGCTCCCCGGAAGAGAATATTTCATTCCAAATACTCAGGATAAATCAGACCTTCTTTCCTCTTCGGAGGAACAGATCAGGGATATCATCGGAAAGTATCCCGGCCCTGTTTTCAAGGGAATATACACATCCTTCACAGGACTCTCACCCCTGGCCGCACATGAGCTTGCCTTCAGGGCAGGCGTTGACGGAGATGCATCCGTATCATCCCTTTCGGATGATGAGATGCAGCGTCTTGTGTTGCAGCTGACTGCTATGACAGACATGATAAAGAAGGGAGATTTCTCGCCCTGCATAGCCTACGTTAACGATAAGCCGGAAGAATACGAAGCCTTCAGGCTCACCATGTACGGCGGAAGCGATGACCGCATAGTGGATATCTCATCGATCTCCGAAGTCCTTGAGAGATTCTATGGGGAAAAGCAGCAGTTTGTCAGGATGAACCAGCGCTCATCAGATCTTAAGAGAGTCGTGCGTACCCTGATAGAAAGAGATTCACACACCCTTGACGAACAGCTCCAGCAGCTGAAGAAGACCGAGGGACGCGACAAATACCGCATCTGGGGCGAGCTTCTCAATGCCTTCGGTTATTCGGCTCAGCCGGGTGACAAGCAGATAACCGTCGATAACTATTATACGAATGAAAAAGAGACCATTCCCCTTGATCCCACCATCTCTGCACAGGAGAATGCCGTAAAATATTTTGACAGATATACAAAGCTCAAGAGAACCGCTGAAGCACTTGCGGTGCAGACTGAGAATGTGAAGGAGCGCCTTGAGCATCTCGAATCTGTTCTTGCCAGCATCGGGATAGCAGAGAGCGAAGAGGATCTTGCCTGGATCAGGCGGGAGCTTTCCGAGGCAGGCTATATCAGAGAGCATTACGTAAAGGGAAAGCCCGTAAAGCTCAAGGGTGAACCCTATCACTACATATCCTCTGACGGTTACGACATCTATGTCGGCAGGAACAATATCCAGAATGACCAGCTGACCTTCAAATTCGCAGTTGGGGCCGACTGGTGGTTCCACGCCAAGAAGATCCCCGGATCACATGTGGTCCTCAAGGTGAAGGAGGCGGGGGAGGAGCTTCCCGACCGCGCATTCGAGGAGGCTGCAGCTCTTGCGGCGTATTACTCCGCCGGCCGTGAACAGTCCAAGGTGGACATCGACTATGTCCTGAAAAAAGAGGTTAAGAAGCCCTCAGGAGCAAAGCCCGGTTTCGTGGTTTACTACACCAATTACTCCATGACCATCGCCCCGGATATTTCATCTCTCCGGGAAGTATAACGACGCGGAGCCTGTAAATCTGTTTTTGCGGGTCCTGTCGCAAGGTAAAGGTCTCCTTTCTTCAGTGCCAGGCGGAAACGCCTTTTGATGCAAGTCATGGTTACTGCCGCAGGAACTTGCTGCGCAAGTTCCAGGCGAGCGCGTTTCCCGCAGGCACTTCAGCGTCGACTCTTTACGCTTGCGCCACCCGTTAACAGATTTACGGGCTCCGCGTGAGCAAGACTTAGGTCCTGCTTATGCATGATATAATACTCCGCGTGACTAGAATATGATTTTGTGATATTGTATAGAATGTATGCGCACATAACATATGGGAGATCACTATGGTAAGATCCATGACAGGCTTCGGCAGAGCCGAGGTCATCGAAAACAACAAGAGATACACAGTTGAACTTAAGTCCGTTAACCACAGATATCTGGACCTTTCCGTCAAGACTCCCAGAGTTCTGTCATGTCTTGAGGGAAACGTAAGATCCGAGATCAAGAAGTATCTCAGCCGCGGCAAGGTTGATGTTTATATTTCATATGAGAATCTCGCCGAGTCCGAGGCAGAACTTAAGTATAACCATGATCTTGCTTCCAAGTATGCTGCATTCGTAAAGGAGATCTCTGAGGAGTTCGGCCTTGAGAATGACCTGCGTGCAACCAGGCTCGCAAGCTT
>CACWJQ010000076.1 GCA_902761225.1 uncultured Lachnospiraceae bacterium
AGCCTGCGCACAGTCCTCAATAAGCTTAAGAGAATGCTTCTTACATATCTCTGCCACCTTATCCATATCACAGATAAGTCCGTAGAGATGTACCACCATGACAGCCTTTGTCCTGGGAGTGATCGCCGCTTCTATCTTGTCCACATCTATCTGGTAATGCTCATCGGGCTCAACAAATACCGGAGTCGCGCCGTTTATGGAGATACCCATTACGGACGCGATATAAGTGTTGCCCTGTACTATGACCTCATCACCTTCTCCGATGCCCAGCGCTCTTACGCCCAGGGTCAGTGCATCGAGTCCGTTGGCAACGCCTGCGCAGCTGAAATCATCTCCGTGAAATGCAGCGAACAGATCCTCAAAGTTTTCGACTTCTTTTCCGAGTATGTACCATCCGCTCCTGAGAACCCTGACCGCAGCTTCCTCATACTCCTCCTGATGCATCTTAAAACCCAGATCCATCCTGTTGGTCATTATCCTTATATTGCCGGAAACCGGAGGCTGCTGCTCCAGATATTCCCTGTACGAGGGACGCGGTCCGTCAAGATCGTCCCCACGATAAAGATCTCTCACCATATCCTCAAAAATGTTCTTGTGACATGCTCTGCAGTGTTCACTCCCTCCAAAGGACCGCAGCTCATCTTCGTACTCCGGCTCCTTGCAAAGGCTGCACAGAACTATCTTCCGCATAATACCACTCCTCTATCAACGCTTTTATATTCACTCATGCAAATAGTATAATACACATTATAATGTGCCGGAAACAATTTGTGTATCAGTTTGATGACTAAAGCAATGACACTTGAAATAAATGATATCAGAAAAAAATACGGTAAAAAAACCGTTCTTGACGGTATAAAAAAACCGTTCTTGACGGTATAAACCTGTCAGCGGATGCAGGCTCCTGTGTCGGGATACTGGGCGGTAACGGATGCGGAAAGTCCACACTTCTTTCCATCATCGCAGGGCTTAGCCGTGCCGATTCAGGCAGCATAACGGCGGTAAAAGGCAGCGGCAGGGCAGTCACCGGTTATGTGCCTCAGGGAACTCCTCTTATGGAGGAACTGTCAGCATGGGACAATCTCAGACTGTGGTACTCCCGGGACGCGCTTAAAAGAGAGCTTGAAAGCGGAGTGCTGAAGATGCTGGGTATCGATACCTTTCTTAAGGTCCCTGTCAGAAAGATGTCCATGGGAATGAAGAAGAGACTATCCATAGGATGTGCCGTCTACGGAAATCCCGATATCCTGCTCCTGGACGAACCCACTGCCGCTCTTGACATCGTATGCAAGGAAAGCATCTACGCATACATAGATGACTCTTTGTCACCCATGACGTACATGAATTCGAACTGTGCGACAGATGCTATGTCATGAAAGACGGCAGACTGTCGGAATACACCTACGACGGAGACCTGCGAAAGCTCGCCGGAATGATGACGTGAGATACCTGAGATATCTGGAGGCACAATTAAAAAGAGCCCTTATGCATCTTATCCCGGTGCTCCCCGTTGCAGTGCTGCTGTTTGCCTGTCTGGGTCTTACAGCATATTATCTGGTATCCGGTCCCCTCAGGGAACGACAGAGCAGGTACCGCATCGGAGTAGTGGGTGATATGAGCGATCCTTATATGGAGCTTGGATTCAAGGCCCTTCGCACCTTTGACAGGTCAAGGGATATGGCAGAGCTCATATCCATGACCGAGGAGGAAGCCATACGTGAATTCGAGGCAGGACGCATCACGGCATATGTGGTGGTCCCGGACGGATTTGCGGATTCAGTGGTACACGGAAGAAATGACATTCCTGTCAGATATGTCTTCTGGAGAGGCAATAAAGGGATCGAAGGATACCTGATGGATGAGCTTGCGGTGGTGGTGTCAGACATAGTGGGCAGCTCCCAGGCCGCGGTATTTTCCGTACAGAAGACGGTATCGTCATATTACACGGATAATGCTAAGGCTCTTACGGACGATTACAATATGGATCTTGTCCGTTATCTGGTGACCCGCACCCATCTTGCAAAGCTTGAGGAGCTGGGGGTATCCAAGGGGCTTCTTGTAAGACAGTACTATTTCTGCACCACTCTCCTTCTGTTCTGCTTTATGTTCGGTATCAGCGGATCATCCTTTTTCTTCCGAAGGAATACGGATATGAGCAGATGGATGATGACAAAAAGAGTCGGCCCATTTGCCCAGGTGATGTGCGAATATCTCGCCTATATCCTCATGATGACGGTATGTCTGTTTACAGCCCTCGGGATCCTTGCGCTTACGACAAAGGGCCTGTCCTTCCTCCATAAGGATATATGGATGCCCGGACTGTTCCTTTCCCTCATACCGGTTGTGATCACAGTGGGAGCTCTGCATTTTACCATCTGTGAGCTGGTCAGAAATCCCGTATCCAACATCATCCTCCAGTTCACCTGCACACTGGCAATGGCTTACATATCCGGTTATATCTATCCTGCAGATTCATTCCCGGAGAGCATCGCCCGGCTTGGACAGACCCTTCCTTCAGGCGCAGCCCTCGATCTTTTGTCGAACTGCGTTTTTGACACATCAAACGGAAGGCCTGCAATACTGCTGACAGCTTATACCGTGATATTTATCTCGGTATCCGTATCTGCAAGGAACCTGGAGATCAGGAGGGATAAAAGCATATGAGACATGCGTTTATGAGACTCCTCCTCACGGAAAAGAGACTGTTCAGAAAGATCAGCTTTATACTCGTACTTCTCATGATGCCGCTCCTTATCGCAGGGTTAAGCCATAAGGCAGACGAAGAAGCCGGTATCATCAGCATAGGGATATACTCTGAAGGCCCGGAAAACAGCCTGTCCCGGAAAGTGGCAGAAGGGTTCCTTGAGGAAGACAGCATACTGAGATACATCCGATTTGATTCGGAGGAAGAGGCTGTAAAGGCTCTTTCGGAAAGCCGCATCGATGCTGTCTGGATATTCCCCGCGGATATGGAAGAAAGACTTTCTGCCCTTGCGGGACGGGAGAGAACAGGACCTGTTGTAAGAGTCATTGAAAGAGAGGACGACGTAGCCCTTGTTTTTACAAGAGAGGTTCTGTGCAGCCGTATCTTCCCGCATTTCATATATGATACATATGCGGAATTTGTCAGGGATAATCTGGGAAGGGATACTCTGTCCGAAGAAGAGTTAAAGAGCCTTTATGATTCTCTTTTGTGGAAAGGAAATCTTTTCCACGGAGACGGAAGCAGCGCGGAAGCTGCAGAGCAGGGCAGTTATCTCCTTGCTCCCATGAGAGGCGTCATCGCCGTCTGGATGGTACTTGCCGGAATGGCCGCCCTGCTCTACCACAAGTCCGATATAAGAAACGGTTTATATGATACGGTACCCGCACGTAAAAGGATATGGTATTCATTCGGACTCCAGGCAGTGGTGCTTGCAAACTGCGGTCTGATGGGACTGTGCGCATTCGGGATCCTTGGCATATTCACAGAGCCGCTACAGGAGATCCTGTCCATGGTACTCTATATCATATGCATCTCCGTATTCTGCAATCTGCTGGGACTGTTTGCAGACAGCATGGAAAGCACCGGAGTCATGATACCATTTGTTATAATAGTCATGATCATACTCTGTCCTGTTTTTATAGACCTCAGACAGTTTGAAAGCATCAGGAGGATCCTTCCTGCAGCGCAGTACTTAAATGCGGTATACGGACAGAGGTCACTCCTTCACATGTGTATTTATGCATTGCTTGGATCCGCACTGTGCATCCCGGTAAATCTTATAAGGAACAGAAAATGAACGAACCATTTGTAAAGATAGATCTTCACGGCATGAGAACAGGTGAAGCAGAAAAGATTCTGGAAAAGGCAGTTGCATCTGCCGGTCCCGGAACATATCAGATACAGGCGATACATGGATATAACCGCGGAACCGGACTAAGAGATATGATATACGACAGTTTCAGATACAACGAAAAGGTAAAGCGTATAGTTCCCGGAGAAAATCAGGGCATCACTGTGCTGGTGCTCAGGGAATTATATTAAACATTCATCTGTCCGGACATTGCGGATTGCTCTTCAGGATCTCTGAACAGTGACAATGAAGACTGAAATATGCCTTTGCCAAAGGCAAGCATCATACATCCAAAAAAGAGCATCAGCGCAGCGATACTGACGTATGTCGGATTACCATACCAGGAAAAAATATCCAGAAATTTGGTTACATCATCTCCTGCAGGTGCAGCACCACGCACGTATAACATGGGAATGACCATCCATACCCAAAGTGAACCGACCGGCATAAAGCAGATAAGAATATAGAGCATATGGAATATCTTAACGCTTATTTTCTCACTGTACATGATCATGCAGATCAATGATACAATAATCGGTAATAACAGTCCGCCGGCTTCTCTCAACATGATCATAAAGTCTGAATACTGCCCTCCCGAGTAGGATACATGTGCATGAAGGATGCTGAACTCCGTAATGGATGAGCCTGCAAGGAGCGCGACCAGGGCGTGACCGCTTTCATGCAGGATGATGTAGATGACGACTGCTGCCGGAAATGACAGCAGAATGCTGAGGAGCTTCTTCGTGGTCATGTCAGTCACCTCAATTCTACTATCCTGATATCAAATGTCTGACTGGTATCACAGTCTTCACCTGTAAAAACAAACCCGTCGAATGTGTTGCTATTTTCTATTTCGATTCTTTCTGCAGATGTATCAAGCCGCCATACAGCCTCCTGGAATTCATAGGCATCGGCATAATATTCACTGCTTATCCGGTATGTACCTTTTTCGTCCAGATCAAATTCGAGTTCGAAGTCTCCGGTATCTCCTGTAACGAATGCAGCAACTTCCCCACTCGGTGCAGTAACTTTGACCAATGTTATAAAACCATATTTTTCATCGGAATCTCCCCATCTGATGTTCATTCTGCATCTGGTTGCGTCTTCATTTCTGAATTCCACGCCGGACCCTATGATCCCGGATTCACCATCTGTAAAACATACCTTATCGGTATAACTCAGGGACATACGGTCACTTGTCTTGTCTCCCGTAAATCCCAGCCAGCCAAAGAGTATTGTAAGCCCTATAAAAGCAACAGAGCATGTTACAAATATTATTGTCTTAACCTTCCTGTTCATTTTCACTGATCTCCTTTTTCAGTTTAAAAAGAGCATCATTCATCTCATCAGTCTGTTTCTTCTGCGAATAATATCTCAATGCGGATATCACAATATATGCTGTCGCAAAAAATGATCCGATCAGTAATCCGTTCATTCTGCTCCTGCTGCTCATGTCAAATATCATGGGCAGGCCGGACACTACGATTGCAATAAGAAAAGGCATGCTGATCAGGCGCTTTACCCAGTATGGCACCCCCGCCCATTTATGCCATCCTTCCATTGCAAAAGTGATGGTAGACAGAATATCGATACTGAAGAACATCCAGGTCATAACGAATACATCTGTTGCCGCAAGTTCGGTTCTCATATAATATCGTTCACAGGCCAGGATGATGATGCTTATTGAGAACGCAGGCATGATATGTGAAGAAACTTTGCGAAATGAATCAATTATTCTGTTCATCATTTTGCCTCCTTCATACCGAGTGCCTTCTTAAGGCCGGTTACGTAATTTTTGGATACTATCAGGAATTCTCCGTTCCTCAGCTCGATTCTTACGCGTCTGCCTTCTTCAGGTCTCATGTTCCTTATCGCTCTCAGGTTAACAACTGCTGATTTTGAGATCCTAACAAAATAATTGCTGCTGTAAGATTCTTCAACTTCATACAAGGTGTGTTTTATCCTTATCACTTCGTGTTCGGGATATGCAAAAACCCTTCCGTCCACTGCTTCAAAGTACAGTATCCCTGTGACTGGCACCTGACAAAGATCACCTTTTTCGTTTTCGCCGATGACAGTTCTTCCGGTATCTCTGATACTGGTGATCAGTGCGTCGACTTCACTGTCACGTACCATGCAGCGGATCTCGACTTCTGTTTCACGGACATTACATTTTTCTCTTACAAACAGTTTCATGTTGATCTCCTGAGACGAATAATACGCATCATCTGTCCTGTCATCAACGAAATAGGGATAAGACGGACATTATCGTGGATAAAAAGGACATCTGTATTATACATTATTGAGATGGTTACATGGATTTGATAAAATTAACGGGAATAAAAATGTCCTTTTGCAAAAGGAGGCAGCATGAATATCAATCCGTTATTAAAGCTCGATTATCCGGATCCGGATATCATTCGTGTGGATGACACCTACTATATGGTCAGCACCACAATGTACTTCATGCCCGGGTGCGAGATACTAAGGTCCTATGACCTCATAAACTGGGAACATGCGGCATACGTCTATGACAGACTGGACTCAACCCCCAGACAGTGCATGGAGGGCGCCGGCAATATCTACGGCCAGGGAATGTGGGCCGCATCGCTCAGATTCCATGAAGGATTCTTCTATATCTGCTTTGTAGCCAACGATACCCACAAGACTTACGTCTATTCCTCTCCCTCCATAGAGGGACCCTGGGAAAAATATACCCTTAACGATTTCTATCACGACAATTCCATCCTTTTTGATGATGACGGCAGGATATACATAGTATACGGAAACAAGGAGATCTACATCAGAGAGCTTATCGGAACACCTGAAGAAGACGGAAGACTCCGCCTTTCCGATAAGGATGCAGCTCCGCAGGAGCTTCTCATCCGGGATACAGATGAAGTTTACCTGGGATTCGAAGGAACCCATTTCTACAAGATCGGCGGAAAATATTATCTGTTCTTCATCCATATACCAAAGTCCACCGGAAAGCGCACCGAAAGCTGCTATGTCGCCGACTCACCCTACGGTCCTTATTACGGAATGGATGTCATGGATGATGACAGGGGATACAGAAACAGCGGTGTGGCACAGGGCGGTATCGTCTGCGATCCGGAGGGCAGTGACTATGCCATCCTCTTCCAGGACAGCGGCGCTGTGGGAAGGATCCCTGTCATAATGCCTGTAAGATGGAGAGAGACTGACCTTTCCGGGATCCCGGGCACTTATGTGAATTCCGGTGAAGATAAAATGATCGTCCCTCTTGATGAAAGCTATGTGACATTCTTCCCCTTCTTCGGCGATGACGGAAGAATACCGAAAGAGATAGAAACAGAAGACCTTAATCCGGGATACAGATATGTCCCCCTTGTCTCAAGTGATGATTTCAGAGGAAAGGGTGAAGGGAACGGGCTGTATGATTCATTCGGCTTCAGGAGCTGCTGGCAGTTCTCACATGAACCCGACCCGGATCTGATTGCAAGGGATCCGGAAGCAGGTACTGTTACGGTAAAGACAGACAAGATATGTGCTAATCTCGTACAGGCTAAGAACGTACTGACACAGCGCACCCGATTCCCCGGCTGTGCATGCAGCGCAGATATAGATGCATCGGGACTTAAGGACGGAGACTTCGCAGGTCTGTGCGCACTGGAGAGTAATTACGCCTTCGTTGCCGTCACAAAGGAAAACGGAGAATATTATGCAGTGATGTGTTCCAGGACCATCGA
>CACWJQ010000077.1:0-3983 GCA_902761225.1 uncultured Lachnospiraceae bacterium
TTCTGTCTACGATTATGTAATACGGAGAACCGTTAGCCCGGATACCTGTCGGAACATATATCCCCGGAAGCGCCGCATCTGCGGCCGTTACCGTCTGAGCCGTAGCTGCCGGAGTCTGAACTGCAGGCACCTGAGCCTGCGCCGGAACTGCCGGTGCTGCTGTCTGTACGGGTACTGAAGGGGTTGCACCCGTAGGATTTCCGTTCCTGTCAAGTGTATGTATATAGGACGCATTGGGAAGTCTCAGTTCGCTGCGACCGTACTTTACATAGTGGTCAAAAAGCATTGCGGGATTGGTTCCGATGGCGGCTGCCACATCCGGATATGTCCTTGCATAAAAATCTGCATCGAACCATTCGGGAGACGCTGCAGGGAGCTTGCCTTCATAAACTCCGAAGTTCCTGTAGTGGAACCACATCGTCGCATCAAATCCGCTGTTCAGTGATCCCTTTGTTCCATATAAGGAATATACCTCAGGATAAGCCGTTGCGTAATACTCTGCATCGAACCATGCCGGTGTAGCCAGCGGAAGAACATTAGCGGCTGCATGTACCGGAAGCTTCAGCAGGAACATAAAAGCAACCGAGAGCACCATAGCGGTAAGAATTCTTTTTAAATTTTTCATTTTAATACCTGTACGAAATGCTTCCGAATCCTGTGAAAATGGAAGCTCATTCACTCACTTCATTCATCTTACACTTAAATAATTAACATCTTTTTTATCTTGTGACAATACACCCCATTTTGGCTTAATCGTCTGAAAACCGCATGAAATAAGGCTTTTGAGGCATTTTTCGCGAAACTTTAAGATTTACTTAAGATTAAATCACCTTTAAGAATTATTTAAGATTACCACAAAATATTGATTAATCTTGTAAAATCTGCTTGTAACTACTATAATTTGTAATGGTATGCCAAAGACATACCATATGGAGGATATGATATTATGAAAAGAAAGAAACTGATAGCTCTCTTTGCCGTCATGGCAATGACTGCCTCATTAATGGCAGGATGTTCAGGCGGTGAGGAACCTTCAGGACAGCAGCAGGGCGGCTTCGAGTCGCAGCCTATAGTAAGCGTTGTGGACGATCCCAATACCTCTGCTCCTGTTACTGCCGATCCTGATACCACAGAACAGACCCCGGCCCTTGAGATTCCTGACGGATATTATCTTTCCGAGCTGACCGGTCTTCCGATTCCCGGAGAACTCAGGAACCAGCGTCCCATCGCTGTAATGGTAGACAATGAGAAGACAGCTCTTCCCCACTACGAAGTTGCTGACTGCGATATCGTTTACGAGCTCATGAATTCTACCGCCAACGACAGAGTCACAAGACTCATGTGCGTACGTAAGGACTGGAGAAACATCGTACAGATGGGAAGCATCCGTTCCACACGTCCCACCAACATCCCTCTTGCAGGTGAGTACAATGCGATCCTCGTTCACGACGGAGGTCCCGTCTATATCACCGAGTTCATCGCAAAGCCCTACTGCGATCACCTCTCCAGCGGATTCTGCCGTTTCGATAACGGTAAGAACTGGGAGTACAAGGAGTATGTAACCGCTGAGGATACAATGGGTGTTACCCTTAACGGCGGACAGCAGAATTACGACGGACTCATCGACAGGATCGATGCTGCTGGCATCTCTCCCACCTACAACTCCTATGCACCTGTACGTGATACCCACTTCCTTCTCAGAGATTACGGAACCGATATCACTCCCAAGGAGATGGGATACAGCAATGCCATAAATGCAAACAGCATCTCCATCGGAACCTTCAAGCACACACAGAGCCAGCTCAAGTACAACGAGTCAACAGGAACCTATGATTTCTATCTCTACGGTGAGCTTCAGAAGGATGCTGAGGATGATGAAGTAGTAAGCTTCAACAATGTCATTCTCCAGTGCACCAACTTCTACGAGTATGACGAGCACGGATATCTCCTCTACTTCTACATCGACCATGCTTCAGATAAGCAGGGATGGTATATCACCAACGGTCAGGCTATCAAGATCACATGGGATAAGCCCTGTGACAACGAAAGACTCGACTACGATATCACCAGATACTACGATGAGAACGGAGACGAGATCAAGATCAATCCCGGAAAGACTTATATAGCTCTTGTTCCCAAGGATGGATGGAGCACCGTAAGCATCAACTAAGATCTTCACAGAGTAATACAAAAGACCGCAGGCACAAAGGCCTGCGGTCTTAATTTTTTATGTCCGCCCGGCTTACCTGACAGCCGGCAAAGCAGCTCTGTCTGCCACCTTATATCTCAGGAGTCAAACCCGGTCATATGCTGCTCTTATGTATTACAGTTCAGCAAGCGCGTTCTTCAGGCGTGGAATGAACTCTTCGGGAACGCAGTTCTCGGAGCACCATTCCTTTAAGATCTCACCGAGAGGCTGTGTGTTCATAGCCCTTATCTCAGCCTCATATCTGTCTGTCAGCATGCTCTTTTTACCTTTTTCTATGTAATCCTTAAGGCATGAGACAACCTCAACTCTTGTTCCGACACATTCAAAAGGCTTATTGTCATCAAGTCCCACAAGCTCCCTGAAGTCCTTGTCCAGGGACTCCTTATCAAGAAGCTTTTCCCCGAATATGGCAACAAGCTCCTCTTCTTCAATGAAAGGCGAAAGGATTATATACACGAACAGGCACTTGGGACATGCACAGCACCATATTCCCTTCTTGCTTCCTCTGTTGCAGGATCTGAACACCTCGTAATAATCCCTGCCCTTTGCTGCAAATACTGCGGCTATCTGTGCTTCGGTAAAGGGTCTGAGGAGGGAGAAATAATGGATATCGGAATCAATGAGTCCCTCTATGTATCTGTCAAAATCCTCCTCGAATTCATAGCTCTTGGAGTACTGGTGATTAACCTTGGTACCCGGCACGGTGCTCTCATTTGCACTGGTCTCGTTGGAAAGGGCGATGTACTTGAATCCGCACAGATAAGCAGTGATCACTGAGGAGAATGCAAATACAGCGGAGATGGGGATATGTCCGTTCATATATCCCTCTTCGTTCATCCTGATGATCTCGGGATCAAGGGTTCTCTTTGCAGTATATACTCCCTTTTTATGATCACACTTATTTATGACATTGGTGGCAGTGGCGTTCTCGTTTACAACGTAGGTTGTGATATCCTCTCCCTTTAAAAGCTCGAGGCTCACTACGGAATCCTTGCCTCCTCCAACCGGAACCAGGCATCCCGAATATGTCGCGGCATCGTGTAATACACAGGGCTCATCGTCCGTAGTTGTATTGCACTCGAATCTCACGAGTCTGTCAGCAGTTACGGTGATACCGTTTCTGTAGAGGAATTCTCCGAGTCCGTTAAAATACAGCTTTCTCCACCAGTCCTTCTGGGCAGCGGAAAGGGAGCCGCACTTTATCACAACCTTCTCGGGACATACGGTCTTATAATAGCTGATGGTCTCCACCAGCCCCAGATTGAAGACAAGAGTTCTGAGAATGGGATCATTCACATCCACTTCTCTTTCGCCGAGGGGGAATCTCCACTCGGGCATAAAATCTCTCAGACCCGGTATTGAGAATCTGAACCTTACGAACAGGTTCCCGTCCTCCAGTCTCATCTCATATTTCCTGTATTCAAATGTGTCGTAGAGTTTTCTGAGATCGTCAAATTGTTTCTGTGACATAAGCTACCTGCCTGTATGATTGATAGGTTATATTTTAAATCTTATTTTACCTTGTAGCAAGTACGATAGGTAACACAAAAGATGGCTCTGCTCATCGCAAAGCCATCTTCATGATCCGTTACCTGCCGGCGCATTACTTTTGTTTTACACTTGCCTGATATCCGTCTCCACACTTATCGATCACTATGATCTGGTCCTCGGATACCTTATCCTCAAGGATGAACCTGGCAGCAAGTGTCTCGATATACTTCTGGATGTATCTCTTGAGAGGTCTTGCTCCGTATACCGGGTCGTATGCAGAATC
>CACWJQ010000077.1:4012-11571 GCA_902761225.1 uncultured Lachnospiraceae bacterium
TCTATCTTTATATCCCTGTCGGAAAGTCTCTTATTGATGTCCTCAATAAGAAGACCTATGATGCCGCTCAGATTATCCTTGGTCAGAGGCTTGAACATTATGATCTCATCAAGTCTGTTAAGGAACTCGGGACGGAAGGATGCACGAAGCTCTTCCATCGCCATCTCCTCAGCATCATCCCTGATCTCACCGTTATCATCAATTCCGTCCAGGAGGAATCTGGCACCGATATTGGATGTCATGATGATTATCGTGTTCTTGAAATCGACGGTCTTACCGTGGGAATCCGTGATACGTCCGTCGTCAAGCACCTGGAGCAGTACATTGAACACATCGGGAGCAGCCTTTTCGATCTCGTCGAAGAGCACAACACAATAAGGCTTTCTGCGCACAGCCTCGGTCAGCTGACCTCCCTCATCGTATCCCACATATCCGGGAGGAGCTCCGATGAGTCTTGATACGCTGTGCTTCTCCATATATTCCGACATATCGATACGTACCATATTGGTCTCGTCATCGAAAAGTGCGGCAGCAAGAGACTTGGCAAGCTCTGTCTTACCGACACCGGTAGGTCCCAGGAACAGGAAGGATCCGATGGGCTTGGAAGGATCCTTGATACCTGCCTTGGAACGGATTATGGCTTCCGTAACCTTGGTAACAGCTTCATCCTGTCCCATGACTCTCTTGTGGAGTTCGTCATCAAGGTGAAGGGTCTTGGTCCTCTCACCCTCGGTAAGCTTTGCCACAGGGATTCCTGTCCACTTGGAAACGATACGTGCTATCTCCTCATCGGAAACCTTCTCACGTACCAGCTTATTCTCATCGGACTGGGCACCCTCTGCTTCCTGCAGCTGTCTCTTCAGTTCAGGGAGAGTTCCGTATGAAAGCTCGGCAGCCTTTTCCAGATCACCCTTTGTCTGTGCGATGACTATCTGTGAGTTCACCGCATCGATATCCTCACGCAGCTTGCTGAGACGTCCTGCGGCATTCTTCTCGTTATCCCACTGCGCCTTCTGAACTTCGAACTTCTCTTTAAGCTCAGCAAGCTCCTTCTGAAGATCCGCCAGTCTTTCTTTGGACAGATTATCCTCTTCCTTCTTAAGGGCGGTCTCCTCAATCTGAAGCTGAAGTATCTTACGGTTCATCTCGTCCAGCTCGGCGGGAAGTGAATCCATCTCTGTCTTTATAAGGGCACAGGCTTCATCCACAAGATCGATGGCCTTATCCGGAAGGAATCTGTCACTGATATAACGGTTGGAAAGAACTGCGGCGGATACCAGAGCATTATCCATGATCTTAACGCCATGGTACACCTCGTATCTCTCCTTAAGTCCTCTGAGTATCGAGATGGTATCTTCAACCGTGGGCTCATCAACCATAACCGGCTGGAAACGTCTCTCCAGAGCGGCATCGGTGCTCACCTCTTGCCAGCATGGGCTTTAACATATTGCCGGCATCGAGGGCACCGTCTGTCTTGCCCGCACCAACTATGGTGTGCAGCTCATCTATGAACAGAATGATCTGACCGTCAGATCCCTTGACATCATCAAGAACGGCCTTTAACCTCTCTTCGAATTCACCCCTGTACTTCGCACCCGCTATCAGGGCACCCATATCAAGGGAGAAGATCTTCTTATCCTTCAGATTATCAGGCACATCCCCGCGCACGATACGCTGTGCAAGCCCCTCTACCACCGCAGTCTTACCTACGCCGGGCTCACCTATGAGAACAGGGTTATTCTTGGTCTTCCTTGACAGTATACGGATGATGTTCCTGATCTCGGAGTCTCTTCCTATGACAGGATCAAGCTTCTGGTCACGTGCCTTCTCCACAAGGTCCTGTCCGTATTTTTCAAGAGTGTCATAGGTAGCCTCAGGATTGTCACCGGTTACTCTCTGATTGCCTCTTACCTGTGAAAGTGCCTGAAGAAAACGCTCCCTTGTAATGCCGTATTCCTTGAACATCTCCTTCATGGATCTTGAAGGATACTTGATCATTGCAAGGAAAAGATGCTCAACCGAGACATACTCGTCTCCCATCGCCTTGGCTTCATCCTCGGCAAAGGTCAGGACCTTGTTGAGATCCTGACTTATGTGCATCTGTCCGGCTCCGCTTCCGCTGACCTTTATGCACTTTTCAAGGTATTCATCGGCCTTTGCGCAGAAGTGCTCCGTGTTGATCTCCATCTTCTCGATCAGCTTGAGGATAAGGCTGTCTTCCACGTGAAGAAGAGAGACAAGAAGATGCTCCTGTCCAAGCTCCTGGTTACCGTATTCGATACCGAGCCTTTCGATACCGTTTATGGCTTCCATTGATTTCTGTGTAAATTTCTGAATATTCATACCTGCCTCCTTTCCGGACCGTGTACCGTTTATGCTCTCTCATGAATGAACCTGCGCAGATAAAGCGCAGGCCGCACGGAAACACCATCCCGAAAACAGTGATGTTCTCTTTGTTCTATTTGTAGTATAACACAGCATTTTCAGAATGCAATACGGGAATTCTAAATATTTTCAAAATTCAGAGCGCTCATATAGAGATCGTTGAACCCGGATTCCTCCGCAAGATTGATCACAGTGCATTGGGGAAGCAGGCTTGATGGGAGTCTGATGCAGCCGTCCTCCGCTTCTGCCGGAGCCGGACCGGAAAGTGATTCGTTTGAAGAAGCCGTGCAAACCTGATCTGTAAGTGAAGCATATTCCAGTGCTCCCATGAGTGAGGTATTTCCTCCCGGCTTGCAGACAGGAATGAGTTCCTCAGGAATAAGTCCTATGCGCGCCGCATCCTCAGGCTTAAGGTAATAACCGAAGCCTCCCGCCAGAATGCAGACCTCTATATCATCATAAGAGATACCGGCCCTGTCCTTCAGTATCCTGATACCGGCATTCATGGCACCCTTTGCAAGCTGCAGCGCCCTTATGGATTCCTGCGTCACCACTGCGCTTCCTATGGTTATCCCTTCGTCAAAATAGGGATCGGCCAGAAGTCCGGTTCCATCCATGATGCCTTCACCCAGAAGTACCGATGCAAAGCTTATCATATCGGCACCCCATATCCCTTTGCATGGTCCTCCCTCGAAAGCGGGACCTGCGGCGGTTGCCGTAACATAGAGATGGTCCCTGTTGCCCAGAGCTATCTCTCCGTTTGTTCCAAGGTCACAGAGAAGTCTGTATTTTTCCGAACCGCACAGATGAGAAGCCAGGATTCCTGCGGTAATATCACTTCCCACAAATGCAGAAAAACCGGGAAGCAGTACTGCCTCAATACTCTCCGTTCCGGAAAGGCTCAGACTGAATGTACCGCCGTTTAGATGAGATGCATGGAAAGGCGCCTCGCCGAGCTCGGAAGGGTCAAGTCCCAGCAGCAGATATGACATGGTGGTGTTGGCTGAGATGAACATTCTCACACCATCGCCAGAACTGTCAGCCGGCTCATCACCTGACACATCAGCCGGACGACCATACTCCTCATCCGAAGGTCCGGGACTATCCTGCCTGCGTTCACTAAGCACACCCAGGAACTGTGAAGCACCCTTCCTCAGCACCTCCTCAACCAGCCTCTTCATATCGCAGAGGACATCCGGATCAGAAGCCGCCTTTATCCTGGAAATGACATCCGCACCGTATTTTCCCTGAGGGTTAACCCGCGCATAGGAATCCAGGACCTGTCCGTGCTCATCACAGCAGATCATGGCTATAGTGGTGGTCCCGATATCAGCGCATATCACAGGACCGGAAAGTGTCCCGGATGGAACAGACTCCGACCCCGAAAATGAAATGATATGCGTTTTAAATGCTGCGTCTCCGAAGCATCTTCCGCACCCTGTACAGATTGTGCATCTGGTTCCTTTTTTCATACCCGTTTATAATATCACAGACCGGAGGCTTAGGACCATCAAATAGAAATACACAAAAAAACTTCCGGCCATAATGACCGGAAGTCTTAATATCGATCCTATCTTCTGTTTGCAGGAATTACTTAATGATCCTGATGGTTCCGAAGAACAGAACAGGCTTGGTAAGTCCCTTACATGCATTAACGATAGCGATTATGATAATGACAAACATGAAGATGCTCCAGAGCCATCCGATGAAGGGGATGATTCCGATAAGGGAGAAAAGTGCGATAACAAGACCCTCATTAGCATAGAATCTGAGATAATCGGAACGCTGACCGTTTACATCTCCTCCGAAGTAAGCAAGGATAACTCCGATGAATCCGCACATAACCGCTACGATTCCGAGAACCTTGTCACAAGGATTAACAGGTGCATAAAGAGGAGTTGAAGCAACGGGTGCCTGCTGGTAAGGCTGCTGATACTGAGGCTGAGGTGCGCCCTGGGGTGCTCCCTGAGGTGCTGCTCCTGCAGCTGCAGTTGCAAAGTTGAATCCGCAGACTGTGCAGAATCCTGCATCGTCAGCAATCTGTGCTCCGCACTTAGGACATGTTTTCATAATAAATCCCTCCTGGTAAGTTAGAGTTTACGATGAGTTGAAGTTTAACCCACTGCAAAGTATTATACCATAATAATCTTAATAATAAATACTAAATATAGCATCGGGACTTTAATTTTATACAAATTAATGGAAACTTAATTTGTGCAATGTGTTAATGCGGAATACATTTTACGTGCAAATTGCCGAATTTACTGTATTTTCAGGCAAGTTTATTGACAGAATCAGTAAACTGATGATAATATTCAAAAGGATTCAGGTACGGGTGTGATCTCACATATTTTTGTAAATCACCTCTGTTGTGATGATTTACAAAAGTATGTGATTTTTTTATAGGATCTCATACTGAATCATTAACGGGTCACCGACCCACATTTTCAAGAGGGGATGAAAATCCCAAGGCTTTTAAGGAGGCACTAAATGAACAAGGGAACTGTCAAGTGGTTTAACGCACAGAAGGGTTATGGTTTCATCACCGATGAGGCTACACAGAAGGATGTATTCGTACACTTCTCAGGTATCAACTCTGATGGATACAAGACTCTCGACGAGGGCGCTACCGTTACCTTCGATATCGAAGTTGACGAAGCAAAGGGCAAGGAGCGCGCTGTCAACGTTACTGTACAGAAGTAAACCGTTTGAATATAGATAAATATATTCAGTAAGACGCGAACCTGAAAGCGGATGACCTTAGGTCATCCGCTTTTTCTTATCTCCTGTCATCACCTTGCTGTAAGTATTTAATCTGTGAGCCTGCCGTACATCTCCGGTCTTCTGTCTCTGAACACTCCCCACTCAAGCCTTACGCTGCGGAGCTTCTCAAAATCATATTCTGCCGTAAGGATCTCCTCACTGTCCCTTCCTGCTCTTGCGATCACATCACCGGTCTCATCCGTAAGAAAACTGGTACCGTAGAACTTAAGAGAGCTCTTCTGTCCTCCGTTTTCCTCACAGGGTTCAACCTCCTCTGTTCCGTATCTGTTGGCTGCAGCCACCGGGATTATATTGGCGGCTGAATGCCCCTGCATGGTCCTCATCCAGTGCCCGGAGCTGTCCCCTCCGAGTATGGGCTCGCTTCCGATGGCAGTGGGATAAAGGATGATGTCCGCACCAAGAAGAGCCAGGCTCCTTGCAGTTTCAGGGAACCACTGATCCCAGCATATTCCCATGCCAACCCTTCCGTATGTCGTATCAAAAACCTTAAATCCGGTATCGCCCGGAGTAAAATAGAATTTCTCCTGATAGAAATGATCGTCGGGAATATGGGTCTTTCTGTAGATGCCCAGGTTTTTTCCGCAGTCCAGCATGACCACAGTGTTATAAAGAACCGTTCCCGCTCTTTCATAAATGCTCACGGGTATCACCACCGACAGCTCTTCCGAAACCTTTATGAGTCTCCCGACAGCATCATTTTCTGCGACAGGCTTGGCGAACTCATAATGATCATACCGCCTTTCCTGGCAAAAATACTGTCTTTCGAACAGCTCCGGCAGAAGGATTATCCGGGCGCCTTTTTCAGCAGCCTCTCTTACAAGCCTTTCCGCCTTATCGATATTATCGTTTATATCCCGTGAGCAGCTCATCTGAACCGCAGCTACTTTTATCTCTGCCATCTTTTCCCCTTTTTTGTTGCTATTCCTTTATTCCTGTGCAGCAGATCCCACCATATCATGTGAGAGGTATCTGCTGGGTTATGCAGTGTATGTTGCCTCCCCCGAGCAAAACAGCCCGTGCGTCTATTGGAATTATCTCCCTGCCGGGAAGCAGCTCCTTAAGGATCTTTACCGCTCTCTCATCGCTTTCCCTGTTTTCTCCTCCAAACTGCGGAACAAGAGCGCATCCGTTTGCAAAGTAGAAATTCACATAGCTTGCGGCAAGTCTCTCACCCACGTCTCTTTCATCCTCGCCGGGTTCAAAGACATAATTGTCTATGTCCTCTTTTGTACAGCAGACAGGTACATCAGGGATCGGAAGCTTATGAACCGTTATCTTTCTTCCCTTTGCATCTGTTACGCCGGAGAGATATTCAAGGTCAGCTCTTGAAAGCTCATACTGGGGATCATCCTTATTGTCAGTCCATGCAAGGACCACCTCGGCCGGACGGATAAATGCGCAGACATTATCTACATGCTCATTGGTCTCGTCATTATATATCCCGCGGGGAAGCCACAGAACTTTACTTACGCCTAAGTATTTCTTCAGCTTTTCCTCAATCTCTTCTTTTGTAAGGTCAGGATTTCTCCCGGGTGAAAGAAGACAGCTTTCCGTAACAAGCAGCGTCCCCTCTCCATCCGTATGAATGCTTCCGCCCTCAAGTACGAAGGGCTCTGCATCTATTGTCACATCCCCCATAAAGGATGCGAACTTTACCGCAACCTCTTTATCAAGGCTCCAGTCGGCGTACAATCCGTCATAGGTTCCGCCCCATGCGTTAAAAAGCCAGTTTACCGCGATACGTTTATCGAAATCTAAAACATAGGTAGGTCCGGTATCCCTGGCCCATGAATCATCTGTTTCCATCCCGATCATAGTGAGCCGGTCGGATTCAGCGATAACATTCCCTTCCAGTGCGGCAAGTCTCGACATTACATATTCTTTTTTTCCCGGACTGACGATCAGGAATACTCTCTCTGTTTTAAGGATATTCGCTATGACATCCGCAAATGCCTTCTCTGCTTTTGAATTATCCCTGCCCCAGCTTCCGGGCCTTTCGGGCCATATCATGAGAGTTCCCAGATGGGGCTCGAACTCCGCAGGAAATCTCACCTTACCGGTCTCCATACCGGCTCTGCATCCATTATCCGGAGATTGTGTAAATGTGCTCATTACAGTCTCCCCTTGAAATCTTCGTAGCCAAATCTTTTCACAAGCTCGTATCTGTCATCATCTTCGGAATCCTTCTCCAGAACGATATCGGGGAGGGGCATTCCGTTGAAGGTATTATTCTTGACCATGCTGTATATCGCCATATCACCGAAGGTCAGGATATCACAGGCCGCAGGCATTTCGGAAAGTCTGTATATTCCTATGACATCTCCCGCAAGACATGTCCTTGAAGCAAGTCTCACCCATACGCTGCTTGTGATATCCGGGCTGTTTGTGAT
>CACWJQ010000078.1 GCA_902761225.1 uncultured Lachnospiraceae bacterium
GTAAATGACGAAGACCCGGATGATAAGAAGGAATCTGAAGATACGGATGATGAGGACGGATCAAAGAAGGGATCTTCAGAGAAGAAGTACGAGTTCAAGGATGAAGATGATGTTGACGTCGAGGAACTGTTGGAAGAAGTAGAAGACGAGATGCCGGATGAGCCGGACGGAGAATGAACATATGACCGGAATGGAAGAAGAACTGCAGAGGATTGATGAGGTTATCGCACAGGGCCCCTTCAGCGACAACTGGGAATCTCTTTCTTCAGTAGGGGTACCCAAATGGTTCAGGGACGCAAGGTTTGGAATATTCATTCACTGGGGAGTATTTACTTCCGAGGAATATGCCAATGAATGGTATCCCAGGAATATGTATATCAAGGATTCCCCGGAGTGGAAGCATCATGTTGAGAAGTACGGACCTCATTCCGAGACGGGATATAAGGACTACATTAAACGCTTCAAGGGAGAGAAGTTCGATCCCGATGAGTGGATGGATATATTCGAAAAGTCCGGTGCAGGCTATGTGATCCCTGTAGGAGAGCATCACGACGGATTCCAGATGTATAAGAGTAAGATCTCACACTGGAATGCCGCAGAGATGGGACCCTGCCGGGATGTGGTGGAAGAGCTTAAGGAAGCTGCCGCCAAAAACGACATGCACTTCGGTGTATCATCCCACAGGTTCGAGCACTGGTGGTTCCTCGGAAACGGCAGGGCGTTCGATTCCGATATAAACGGTGAGTTCCAAAGAGGGGATCTGTACTGGCCCTCCAATACTGAACCGGCCAATGTAATGGATTTCGATGAACATCCTGCTCCCACAGAAGAGTTCATGCAGGACTGGCTTATAAGGACCTGCGAGATCGTGGACAGATTCGCACCTGAGGTTCTCTATTTTGACTGGTGGATAGCACAGAAGGTTCTCAAGCCTTACGTAAAAAAGGCAGCAGCATATTACTACAATGTGATGGCTGCAAAGGGCAGGACGGGAGTGATCATATCCAAGAACGACTGCTTTGCTCCCGGCGCCGCAGTAAGGGATATCGAAAGAGGAGGTCTTGCGGGATCTGCTCCTTATATATGGCAGTCGGATACGCCCATATGCCATGGTTCCTGGGGATATGTGAAGGATTCATCCTACAAGTCAGCACTCGATATCGTAAGGGAGCTTGTGGATATCGTATCCAAGAACGGCAACCTTCTTCTGAATGTCGGTCCGAAAGCAGACGGTACCATCTGCGACGAAGAGAAGGAAGTTCTTCTGGGAGTCGGAAAATGGCTGGATATAAACGGAGAGATGATCTACGGAACTTCTCCTTATAAGCTGTTCGGTGAGGGCAGCGTGAACAGGGAAGAGGGCGGCTTCAAGGATATGGGAAGCCTGGAATATACTTCCTCGGATTTCAGATTCACTGAGGGAAAAGGCAATATCTATGCCGCAGCCATGAAGCCTTCTGACGACGGCAGGTACATGATCAGGAGCTTTGCGAAAAACGGAGAGGACGGATCGGCTTCCTATAAGGGACTGATATCGAATGTAACCGTGCTTGGAAGCAGCGGCAGGATTGAGTGGTCACATACCGACAACGGTCTGCGCATTGAGACGGACTATATGCCGGAAGGCGGAATGCCTGTAGTCTTTAAGATAGAACTTTATTAACAATGGGGTTATTTACATAAACGGAGGTAAAGAATGTTTTTTCAGGACGGAAATGCACTTGTATTAAAAAAAGGCGGCGAGACCGTAAGGATCGAAGGCTGGGGCAAGAACGCACTTCGTATCAGGGCAACCAGGAACAACGAGTTCACCGGCAATCTCTGGGCACTTTGTCCCAAGGATGAACTCCCTGCAGATCAGACTGATTGTGAGATCAAGATCACAGACAGCAGAGCAGTGATCAAAAACGGCGCTACATCCGCATCCGTAAGCAGCGAAGGTATCATCACTTATTACAAGAATGATGAATTCCTCATGAGAGAGTACTTCAGCAATTACGGCGGAACAGAGAATAATGCGGTCAGCTGCTTCAAGAGAGTAAACAGGGAATACAAGCCCCATCTCAACGGTGACTTCAAGCTCACACTCCGCTTTGAGCCTATCGAGGGTGAGAAGATCTACGGAATGGGTGTATATCAGAATCCCTACATAGAGCTCAAGGGAACCACACTGGAACTTGCACAGCGCAATGCCCAGACCTCGATCCCTTTTGAAGTTTCCAACAAGGGATACGGACTTCTCTGGAACAATCCCGCAGTAGGAAATGTAACCTTCGGTAAAAATATGACCGAGTGGGTTGCGGATGCTGCCAAGGAATTCGATCTCTGGCTTACAACGGATGATTCACCCAAGGCAATAATCGAGAACTACACCGCAGTTGTGGGACGCGCTCCCGAGATCGATGAGAGCCTTCTCGGACTCTGGCAGTGCAAGCTCAGATACAGAACACAGGCAGAGGTTCTTGAGGTTGCAAGGAAGTATCAGGAGCTGGGCATCAAGATAGATGTTCTTGTAATTGATTTCTTCCACTGGACTCTTCAGGGTGAGTGGAAGTTCGATACCGAGTACTGGCCCGATGTAAAGGCGATGGTGGATGAGCTTCATTCATACGGCATCAAGGTCATGGTATCGGTATGGCCTTCAGTCGACAGAAAGAGCGAGAACTTCTATCCCATGGCTGACAGAGGCCTTCTCATGAGAACAGAGAAGGGTGCAATGCAGACCTATGACTATCAGGGAGACTGCGTTGTATACGATGCCACCAATCCTGAGGCAAGAAAGTATGTATGGGATATCTGCAAGAAGAACTATTATGATTACGGCATAGATATGTTCTGGCTGGACAACGCAGAGCCCGATCTTGCTTCATATGATTTCGACAATTACCGTTACTACCTCGGACCCGGAGCAGAGGTCAGCTGTATCTTCCCCAGGTGCTATGCACAGGGATTCTTCGAGGGTGAGAAGGAAGTTCATCCCGATAAGAAGATCCTCAACCTCCTTCGCTGCGGCTGGGTAGGATCCCAGAAGTACGGAACACTTCTCTGGAGCGGTGATGTATATTCAACCTTTGAAGCACTTCAGAATTCGGTAAGGGGCGGACTTGATATCGGTCTTGCGGGAATCCCCTGGTGGACCACCGATATCGGCGGCTTCATGAACAGTGATGTTAATACCGATTACTTCAAGGAACTCCTTGTAAGATGGTATGAGTGGGCAGTATTTACTCCCATCTTAAGACTCCACGGTGAGAGAGGACCTCTCGATATCGAGCCCCTCGATCACAGAGACTGGGGAAGCGGTTATCTCCATACAGGACATGCCAATGAGATCTGGAGCTACGGCGAGAAGGTTCAGAAGATCCTTACCGATAACCTTCAGATCAGATGGGATCTCAAGGATTACATCAAGTCTCTCTACGACGAGGCAAGCGCAAACGGATCGCCTCTCATGAGAACCATGTTCTATGAATTCCCTGATGATGCAAAGTGCTGGGATCTCGATGACCAGTACATGTTCGGAAGCGAGTATCTTGTAGCTCCCGTTATGTATCAGGGAATGACGGAAAGACAGGTATATCTCCCTGCAGGAAGCTGGGAAGATATCCGTGATGGCAAGGTATATGAGGGCGGACAGACCATCACAGCTGCTGCGCCTCTTGAGTCTATTCCTGTATTTAAGAAAAAGTGATAAACGGTATACGATCTTATATAGGCCGTAGTCACAGACTATGGCCTATATTTACGAGGGGGATATTAATATGAGAAAAAAATTATTTGTTGTTCTGGCTGCGGTTTTACTGTGTTTTTCGTTATCAGCATGTAGTTTTAATTGGGAAGTTTCATTTGGAAAGCCGGCTGAAGAAGAGCCTGAGGATGATGACGATGAAGATAAGGGATTTGACTCATCCAAAGATGTGATCAGGGCATACTGGCAGGCGTTTGCAGATGTAAAGAAATCCGGATTCAGAGAGTGTTTTCCGGACCCTGATGATGCCAAAAAGGGATCAACAACAAATCTTGACGAACTTGTGAAATCTCAATATGATCTGGCTAAACAGTTCAAGGATTCTGTAACTATCCTTATGGATGATATCGAAATTGATAAACCTGTTAAGGTAGATGTAGATGACATAGATACTCTTGAAAATGTGAACTCTATTGTTGCGGAACTATATGATATTGAAAAACTTGAAGTGACTGATGTTGTTGTTCCCATGGAACAGATCGTGGATGGAAAAACATATCTTGTAGAAGACTGCTATGAGATGGTTACTGCAAGGATTGACGGAAGATGGTATCTGATCAATATTTTTGAGACTGATGTAAGGGCTACAGAAGCGTTAGGACAGGGGTAATCTTCTATGTCTTTACAGCCTGAACTTCGGAAACTGTGTTTTGGGTTTAAATGCCACCGGATGATCCGGTGGCATTGTGATATATCCTTTAATCTTTATTTTTCCGCTTAAAGATTTTTATCAGATATTTATCATGCACATAAATAAATCCAAAAATACTAAATAGAATAACAGCAAAAATAGCACCGATCACCCAATCCCATTTCTTTTTTACAGCTTCTGTTATCTTTTTCATTCTGTCCTTCATTTTGTCCCTCATTTTTGTTCTGTAGAGATCACCTGATCCTGTGATGCTGAACAGATAACTATTTTCAGCCTATTATATTATTATCATTTTCTACGGAAAATATCACGATTTGATGCGGAATATAACAAAAATCGGTGATTTTTATATAGAAAACCATATGCAATTTATGTAGATCAACGGAATTATTATATCTTTACAGCGGGCTGATCTGATGGTATTTTTAGGGTGAAGGAGCATGTAAATACGTTTTTAACGTATTGGTAAGGATACCGGAGGTGAAGCCTATGAGTATAAAGATACAGGCTAAGACAGATACAAGTTTTCTTTTTTCGGGACTTTCAGCAACTAAGGATAACGGATTCAACTCCATGAGCTGGCTCAAGGATTACGGCCTTGTAAAGAGCGGTGCTTATTCCAAACTGATGAAGGCATATTACTCGGATGACGAGGGTGATACTTCAAAGGCTGCAAAGAGTCTTGTCTCCGATAAAGCGAAGCTGATGTCCGCCAATAAGACAGTGTCTGATTCTTATAACAAGATCTCAGAGTCAGCAAAGACGGTTCAGGATTCCGTCAAGAAGATCCAGGAGGCTGCAGCTAACGATACAGAGCTTCTGATATCATCCGTTAAGAGCTTTGTAACCGGATTCAATTCCATGATAGATGCAGCTGCAGACAGCAGCGTTAAGAACGACTATTCCATATCAGGAAGGATCTCGGTCCTCAGTTCACTTTCAAACGGATACACAGAGAAGCTTACATCTGTGGGAGTCCTCAGAAGACCTGCAGGAAAGCTTGAGATAGACGAGGACAAGCTTAAAGAGGCTAAGGCTGAGGATATCAAGGAACTCTTTGCGGAGAAGTCATCCTTCGGATACGGAGTCAGCATGTCAGCCGAGATGATACAGGATAATGCATCCTACGCAGCTACCAGACAGTCGCTGTATAATGCATCGGGTTTTGCAAATGCAGGTTCCTACGGATATATGTTCGATCAGTTTACCTGACAGGTACATGAGATAAGATCAAAGGCTCTTCCCGGATGGGAAGAGCCTTTTGTTATGTGCCGAATCCTTTGCATATATTGAATCCCGGTATATATGAATCCCGGCTTATGACAGGAGCTTAAATGCAAAATGCTGAAGTACGAGTCCGAGTGCCGCCAGTGCGATCATTGTACAGATGCTCATGATCCAGAACTGAGCTGAACTGTAGTGAAATCCCTTCCAGCATTTACCGATCCTCACAAGAGCAATAAAGTAGAAGACGAAGAACGGTATCATGATGAAAATAAGAGCCTGATATGACAGGAAGAACATTACAAACATTGAGAGCATTGTGCCTGCCCACAGCTTCATAAGCGAATCCTTGGGATGCTTATCCGTAACCTCGAGAGTCCTCTCAGAGATCTCATCCATCCATGAAGATCTTCTTGAAGTTCATGGTGAAGCGGCCCTGGTGGTCCTTAAGCTCCATTGCCTCGTAATCTACATCTTCTCCCCAACGCCCCATACGGCATATACCTCCGAAAAAATAATGAATTAATTATATACGAGATCACAGTATTTTTCTATCCAAAATGAGTGATGCTTATTGTCATATAGTGCTGTTTATAAAAGATTCAGCGTCCATTCCATTTTTGGAATTTATTAAGATTAATTAAATATATATATACAATAATCTTGAAAGCGGTTACAATGACAAAGGTTTTACTGTTTTTCTTATGCGATGGGGTTACAAATGAACAATACCGGATATGTCTGCCTTATGGTAGTCTTTAAGATGCTTGGCATCAGGACAGACACAAAGATA
>CACWJQ010000079.1 GCA_902761225.1 uncultured Lachnospiraceae bacterium
ATCTTTTCATATATTTGCAAGCTCCCTTCCTGTCAGATTAAGGAACACATCATCCATGCTTCCCTTGATAACCTCATAATCCGTTATCACATCCCTGTTTCTGTATAAAAGGTCTGTTATGCATCCTGCGAATCTTACATTATAATGATCTGCATCGTAGGTATAATCATAACCTTTAAGCACCTCGGAATTCCCCGGAAGTTCATCCGTATACCATACAAGTCTTGAAGATGCGTATGCGCTCTTTAACTCCGATGGTGTTCCCTTGGCAATGATCTCGCCCTTATCAAGGATCACCACATTGTCCGCATCCTTGGTCTCTTCCATGTAGTGTGTTGTCAGAAAGATGGTCATATGTTTATTTTTCCTGAGATAATCAATGTAGTCCCATACTATCTTTCTGGATTTCGGATCCAGCCCCGTGGTGGGCTCATCCAGGAAAAGTATCTTCGGATCATGTATCAGTGCCCTTGCTATATCCACTCTTCTTCTCTGTCCGCCGGAAAGATTCTCATATCTCCTGTTCCAGATGCTCTTAAGCTCGAAGCTGTCCATGAACTCTTCAAGGCTCTCTGCGATCTCTCTTTTACTCATCCCGTAATATGCACCTCTTGTATAGAGATTTTCCTTAACCGTGAGCTTGTTATCCAGAACCGAATTCTGAAAAACAATCCCGATGAGAGATCTTATTGCATCGTCATCCTTACCCAGCTCATTATCAAATACCTTTACTTCACCCGAAGTCTTTGCAAGTATGGTGCTAAGGATATTTATCGTTGTTGACTTGCCTGCTCCGTTTTCTCCGAGGAAAGCAAAAAGCTCGCCTTCATGCACATCAAAGGATATTCCCTTTACAGCTCTGTGCTCTTTGTAATCCTTTACGAGATCTCTTACCGTTATCGCATTCATATTCTTAAGCCTCTTTCATTTCCAAACTGTATAGAACGCTGTTTTTTTCCTTACAAACGCATCATAGAAAAATGGCAAAAAAAATAAAAGTGCATCTCTACCAACATGCAAATACATGCTACCAAGATGCACAATTACGATCTGTTCATAAAACTATATCTGTTTTTTAGATGCACTGAGGCTTTCGGATATGCAGCTGTTTATTCTTCGTCCCTGACTCCATCAAGAGCATCGTTTATTTTGATCTCATCATTTTTGGCAAGCCAGTATGTGGCGACGCAGACAAACACATAAATGATCACATACATGACGAGCACAAAGAGATACGAACTTACGGAATCATACCAGTCAAACAGCCATCCGCATAAGCTGAGAACCGCCAGCACGCATAAAAAATGCAGGATCTGTCTGATCGTAAAATTTTTGCTGCTCTCCGCTTCGTCAAGAAGGAGCAATGTCGGGACAGAACAAAGAAAAGCGGTGACAATGATCGAAAGAGGTATGAACCACTGCCAGGAGATACGGTCACCATTTCCGTACAGCATATAGAAAAATGCCTGCACACCCAGCCCGAAAAGTATAGCGGTTGATATCATTAATGTCTGACTGAAAATAATCTTTATCTTACTCATGTTACACCCCAAGCTTTTTCTTAAGCTCTTTAACATAGCTTCTGGATATGACAGTCTGTTCACCGTTCAGCATCACTGCCACCATACGTCCGTTTATCTCGGACTTGACCGACCTTATCTTACGGATATTGATTATGAGAGATTTGGAACACCTCAGGAAATTAGAATTTAACAGCTCCTCCAATTCATAAAGTCTGTATTTTGTTTCGTAACATTTTTCCTTGGTATATACATAAGTTCTTTTATCAACAGACTCTGTGTAATATATCTTGTCCGTTCCAAGCATCACCGTCCCACTTCCGGATTCTCCGGATGTTTCCGATACAGGAATGCTGCGGCAGTTATTTTCCAGAAGTTCCCTGGCGCTCTTTATCTCCTCTGTCATCTCAACAGCACGGATGATCGCTTCTTCCTCATCTTCATTTTGAACTTTTTCCAGTGTTACCTTCATTACATCCTCACCAATATTTGACGGTTTATTCCTATATCCACTTACCTGCATCCGCTCTGTCAACAAGTCCGTCATCTGCCATGATGCGTATCCTTCTTCGGAATCTGTCCGCATCGGGGTGACCCGCATCTATAGCAGCGCCATACCATTTGAGTGCATTATCCCAGTCCATGAGATTCTCATATGCCATTCCGGCATTGCCCATTCCATTCACGCTTCCGAATGTTTCAGCTTCCAGGGTGAAAAAGTAAGCGGCTCTCTCATAATCATAGTCATAGAAATAACTAAGTCCCAGTCTGTTAAACATATCCTCATCTTCAAGACAGTGAGGCTCTTTCAGTATATAGGGCTCGTTATCTGTCTCCGTAAATCCGCCTGCCATAAGATAATACATTCTTCCGGAATAATCATCCATTTCAGTCCCGAGGCCGTCCGTTGTCATATCTCCAACCATCTTCATGGCATATCTGTTCCCGAGCTCTGCAGCCTTACGGTACCAGTCGATGGCAAGCGCATAATATTCCTGCCTGTAGCAGCATCTTCCGATATGGCAATAGGATTCACTCTCGTAATCGGAGCATATATCCTTTACCCGGGGGAAATAATCCTCGGCTTCATCTCCCGTCATGGGCTCTCCGTCATAACCGTCAACACGGATATCACCTTTGAGGATATATGAAAGGGCCGCTATTTCGGCATCCTCAGATCCCATTGCAGCATCCAGATATTCCAATGCTTTACCGGGATCGGAGTCCTCGCCGGGAATAAGCCCCATATACCACATGTAGGCTTCATAGTATCCGGCTTCGGTACATCCTGCAAAATATGCATTATCGAAGCATTCCTTGGCCTTAACACGGTCTTCTTCAACACCTGTCCCGTTAAGGTATATATTGCCAAGCCCCGTTAATGCCAGCATGCTGCCTTCATCCACGCCTTTTTCATAATAGGCAATTGCAGAATCCGGATCATACTCTCTTTCACTTAATTTTCCCAGATAATAATATGCATCCGGGAAATATTCCGTCAGCTCCGTCAGATCATCAACTGTCTTTTGGTTACTGAGCACATCGGACTCACCCCAGTACTCCTTTCGGGCGGTCAGATACCTTGTATTCTTCAGGTCCTCATTACGCATCCGTATAAAATGCATCGAAAAAATAAAACCTGCAATGATCAAAACACCCAGGATGATACATGTGATCACAAGTTTATTGATTCCGGATCTTCTTTTACCCGGAACCTCAGATTCGGTGTTTACAGTCGATACGGCTTTTGAAGGGGATACATCACCGGGAGCATTTATAATGACCTCTATGTATTCCCTCAAAGCTACGATGTTTTTCCTGAGAGGCTTTGAAACCGCATCAAGCCAGTGAACTCTTGTAAGATAATATTCGAGTTCGCTGCTCATCTGTTCATCGGAAAGCCTGAAGGGAACGATGGTCAGTCCCGCATTGAAGGCTACTGCGACTTCATTCATAACCTGCCTTGAGCTGTTGGATTCATCCGTAAAGATAAGCACCAGAACCTTTGCCTTTTCAAGAGCTCCGGTGATTGCGGTGACCCATTCCTCTCCCGGACGTATATCCCTGGGAGCATACCAGCATCTTATTCCATGCTGTTCAAACTCGGAAACAACCGCATCGGCGATATTTTTATTTTTGCTGGAATAGCTTATGAAAACATCATGTGGACTTTTACCGATTTCGATCATCTGCTTTCTCCGTTTAAAATATCTGCCATGGTTTCCGGATACTTATCCGATCATACATCAAATAACTGCTTTTTACGCTCAATAAGTTCGGGAAGCCTTTCCGTATAATCCTTTACTTCCCTGAAATTCTCACAGCGGCTTATATCAAGGTTAAGTTCTTCGCCTGAGCGGATCAGCTCTCCAAGTGTGCACGATGCTGCATTTTCGTTGACCAAGGGGACAATCCCGGCATTTGCCGACTCCGCACACTTAGGGATCATCCCGCCGTTTACTACCTTCTTTGTTATGGTCCCTGCTCCAAAACCAAGTATGGTCTGGACCTCTTCCATCATCACAACATTATACAGGCATTCTTTTCCCGGACGTGCATATCCGATATTTTCGAAGCCTCCCGACATATCCTTCTGACGATAGAGATAGTAAGGTTCAAGACCTATTGAAGCTGCGCATTTTCTGGCAAGTTCCTGTATCTCTCCCGTATTTGTTATCTCTCCGTAGCCGTTCTTCTCAAGCCACTCGCCCATGGCAGAAGCCCTCTTCAGAGCGAGGGAATGGACGGTAAGGGAATCCGGCTTTAATTCTTCAAGAACCTCACAGGTATGCTTTACTTCATCAATGCCTTCCCCGGGAAGTCCAAGGATGATATCCATATTGATATTATCGAAGCCAAGCTCACGTGCAAGCTTATATGCTTCTATCGTCTCCGCTGCAGTTGCCTTTCTTCCGATAAGATCAAGTGTCTTCTGGTTAAAAGTCTGGGGATTAACAGAGATTCTGGAGATACCATGTTTTTTCAGGACGAGAAGCTTATCCTTCGTAATGGAATCTGCCCTTCCCGCCTCGACGGTAAATTCGATATCAGGTCCGGTAAAATATATGTCCTCCGCAGCAGAGATGATCCTGTCCAGCTGTGATGCGGATAACGCTGTAGGGGTTCCTCCGCCCATATATACACTGTCCGGTGCCCTCCCGGGAATTATGGAAGAACACTCTTTCATCTCGCGTATCAGTGCATCTACATAAGCCTCTCCGCCATCCTTTACACTCGAAAGAGGATATGCGGTAAATGAGCAGTACAGGCACCTTGTGGGACAAAATGGAATACCTATATATACAGAATATCCTCCGGTATAACCCCTTGGATCCCCGGGTGCGGAAAACTCCCTGTGTTCACATGCGGAAAGCATCTGGGTTTCGGCTCTTGCTATATCCCAGGACATGTCTATCTTTTCATCCGTAACAAGATATTCATTCCGGTAATAGTTAACCGCTTCGCTCTTTCCTCTTCCCGCAAGAGTGCAGATGAATGCAGGCTTTGTGGGACGCACACCGTTCATCATTCCCCAGGGCAGATCACGTCCGGTATCACTCCTGAATATGGAATAAAGCTTCCTGCAAAGCGCTTTTTTATATACGGTGCAGTCTCCCTTTTCATCATAGGGACCGTTTATCAGCTCCGAAGCAGTATACCTGTATGTTTTATCGTAAAATACGGCATCCGCATCACCATCCGCATTCACTTTAATGCTGAAAAAATACCCTGTCTTTTCCGCGTCAGCCTTTATATCTTCCCTGCTCTCCGGAACAACGGGCTTTATATCCATCTCTGCATAAAAAGACCGAAGAAGTGCCAGCACATCCATGAGGTACTTCTCCGGCTCTATGTATACATATGTCTTATTATCCATTTACGATTCTCTCAATGATCAATCTCTGAAATGAACGGTCTTGCCGCCGGAGTTCATTTCCGCTTTTATCCTGGCCTTATCCTCGTACATTAACATATCAGCCTTCTTTATCATCTCATCGATACTGCCCTTATCACAGTATCCGAAGGCACATGAATATCCGGATCTTTCGACATCCTTACGCATTGCATCCACTTTTTCCGCAATAGTCCTGTCTCCGTCTTTACTGCAGAACACCATGAATTCATCACCGCCGATACGATATACTTTATCAGATCTTGAAGAATTCTTTTTAAAACACTGTCCTACAGTGGCAATGCCCTTATCCCCTGCTTCATGTCCGTAATTATCATTGAGCCATTTCAGCTCATTCATGTCTGTCCGTAATTATCATTGAGCCATTTCAGCTCATTCATGTCTATCGAGATCACGCCTGTTACATTTTCACTGTGTTTTTCAATATGACTATAGTATGAATGTCTGTTAAGAAGACCGGTAAGAGCATCTCTTTTAGTGTACTGGAAATAAGTATACAGGTAATACAGCAATATGCATGCACCAAAAGTATGATTTACAAGAACTCCGTTTTCATATCCAAGCAGACCGAACATCGCTGCACCCACAGCGGAGACCACCATTACAAAAAGGATCAGACTTTCCTGGATCGAATGATCCGATACGATCCTTATGGATATGACCAGAAGAACGGCCACGTAGAACGCACACACGATATACTGGGTGTATCCCAAAGGC
>CACWJQ010000080.1 GCA_902761225.1 uncultured Lachnospiraceae bacterium
TTCGGAAAGTCTGTATATTCCTATGACATCTCCCGCAAGACATGTCCTTGAAGCAAGTCTCACCCATACGCTGCTTGTGATATCCGGGCTGTTTGTGATATCTGCACCGTTTGAATTGTCTTTAACTTTTGCGATATTTGTGACATTCGTGTCATTTTTACCGCTTCCATTGCCTTCTGTTACACTACTCTCTTCTGATAGATCAACATCATCACCGGCATTTTGGACGGTACCGGTGTTAACAGCATTCTTCAGGACAGTATCGCTGTTATCAGCATTCATCAGGGCATCGCACGGGCGGAAAGGCTCTGTCCCCGGTCTGCTTTCGAGAGCACCGAAAAGAGGCGGTGTATATGGCATCTCGAGAACATCCGGCATATGGCATGCGGCTGAGGCATCGAGTATAAGCGTCGGAATATCATCACTGTTTACAATGTCCATCACTCTTGTGATGAGAGTTCCCGCGTTAAGGGCAATGGCTTCACCCGGCTCAAGATATATCTGAAAACCGTAGCGGGCCTTAACATCATTCAGAAAATCCATAAGACTTTTCGTCTCATAATCGTCCCTTGTGATGTGATGTCCGCCGCCCATATTTATCCAGCTTATCTGCTTCAGCTGCTCCGCAAACTTTTCCTCTATATGATGAAAAGTATCTATAAGCGGCTGAACATTCTGTTCGCACAGGGTATGGAAATGAAGTCCGGTAACGCCCTCGGGAAGTTTATCCGGAAGATCACACCTTCTGATACCCAGTCTCGATCCGCTGCTGCAGGGATCATAGATCTCATGACCTTCCTGTGTTGAAAACTCAGGATTTATGCGAAGTGCGACCTTTATCTTTCCTGCCTTCCGGTAAGGCTCCCAGACAGGTCTGTGGAGCTCAAGCTGTGAGATGGAATTAAAATAGATATGGGTACACATCTCACACAGCTCCTTCATCTCCGAAGGATCGTATGCAGGCTCGAAAACATGATTTTCAGGAACGTTCCCGCCAAACTCCTCATGGGAAAGCCTTGCTTCGTATATTCCCGATGCCGTTGTTCCGTCGAGATAGGATGCGATGAGGGGATACACACGGTACATGGAAAAAGCCTTCTGGGCAAGAAGGATCTTACATCCCGTCTTTTCACGGACGTTCTTAAGTATTTCCAGATTATGTTTAAGAGCCCCTTCCTGTACGATATAGGAAGGGGTTCTGAGCTCGCTGTATTTCATTTATCACTCCACAAGAACGGGATTCTCATCTACTACCCAGGGAAGTCCGTAGGTATTCAGCATCTCCATGTAAGGATCCGGATCAAACTCGTCAGTTGTGAACACTCCGGGCTTCTTCCAGAGTCCCTTTACCACAAGCGCGGTCCCTATCATGGCAGGAACACCGGTGGTGTAGCTTATAGCCTGGCTTCCCAGTTCCTTATAGCACTCCTGGTGATCGCATACATTGTAGATGTAGATCTTCCTCTCCCTGCCGTCCTTACGGCCTGTGAAGATACATCCGATGTTGGTCTTGCCGACTGTCCTTGGTCCGAGGCTTGCGGGATCAGGAAGCAGCGCCTTGAGGAACTGGATGGGCACGATCTCTTTTCCCTCGAAATTGATGGGGCTTGTTGAGAGCATTCCCACATTCTCAAGACACTTCATATGTGTCAGATAGCTCTGTCCGAATGTCATGAAGAACCTGATCCTCTTTACACCGGGGAAGTTCCTTCCGAGAGCCTCTATCTCCTCATGGTGAAGCAGGTACATATCCTTTTCGCCCACCTCAGGGAAGTTGTATACCCTCTTGATCTCCATGGGCTTTGTCTCCACCCACTTTCCGTTCTCCATGTAGCTTCCGTTTGCGGACACTTCACGGAGATTGATCTCGGGATTGAAGTTGGTGGCGAAGGGATATCCGTGGTCACCGCCGTTGCAGTCAAGGATATCGATGGTATCTATCTCGTCAAAATAGTGCTTTGCGGCATAAGCGGTGAACACACTGGTTACACCGGGATCGAAGCCTGTTCCGAGAAGTGCGGTAAGTCCTGCCGCCTTGAACTTCTCTTCATATGCCCACTGCCAGCTGTAATCAAAATATGCGGTAAAGCCCTTCTCTTTGCATCTCTTCTCGTATATGGCTCTCCACTCGGGGTCATCCGTGTCTTCGGGCTCATAATTGGCAGTATCGATATAATCCACTTTACACTCAAGGCAGGCATCCATTATCGTAAGATCCTGATAGGGAAGTGCAACATTAAGAACTGCATCGGGCTTATATGATGAGATAAGCTTTACAAGATCATCCTTGGAATCGGCATCAACCTTAGCGGTAGAAAGCTTTACCGGGGAACCGGACTTCTCGATCTTCTCCTTTAACTCTATGCACTTGCTCTCGGTACGGCTTGCTATCATCAGCTCTGTGAATGTCTCACTGTTCTGACAGCACTTCTGGATAGCAACCTGTGCCACGCCTCCGCAGCCTATAACCAATAATCTGCTCATAACCGTTCCTCCTGTATCTTCCAATACTTCGTTCCTCCCTGACCGTTCAGGGGCTTCTCAAAAAGTATCATTCCTCTTCCTTCATGATATCCTCAACATACTTGGGAAGCATGAACGCTCCCTGATGCAGATGAGTTGTGTAATACCATGTCTTGATATTCCTTTTTTCCCAGCGCTCCGGATCAAAGTCCTTGAGCGGATGGTACTTCTTGGATGCAAATCCGAAGAGCCAGTAGCCCGCCGGACATGTGGGAATATGTGCCTGGTACACTCTTGTTATTGGGAAGGATTTGAACACCTTCCTGTGCATTGCCCTGCAGTTCTCCTCATCCTCATCGAAGAAGGGGCTTCCGTGCTGGTAGACCATTATCCCGTCTTCATGAAGTGCCTTGTAGCAGTTGCCGTAGAATTCCTTGGTAAAAAGTCCCGCCTCATGGCCCAGAGGATCCGTGGCATCATTGATTATAAGATCATATTTATCCTTGCATCTTCTGAGAAATCTGAGCCCGTCCTCGTAATAGATCCTTACCCTTACATCCTCGAGTCCTATGGCATTATCCGGAAAATACTTCCTGCACACATCCACGAACATCTTGTCAGGCTCCGCGATATCAATTACCTCGATCTCCTTGTAATGGGACAGTTCTCTGGCAACTCCGCCGTCTCCTCCTCCGATGACAAGGACTCTTTTAACATCGGGATGAACAGCCATGGGCACATGGACTATCATCTCATCATATGTGAACTCTTCCTGTTCGGAAAAGATAACATTGCCGTTGGAAGTAAGGAACTTGCCGAACTCCGGAGAATCGAACACGTCTATCCTTCTGAACTCACTGGTCCCGCTGTAAAGATGCTGGTCCACACGGATCGCCATTTTTACATTGGCGGTATGCATCTCCTCGAACCAGTATTCCATCCTGTTTTCAGCCATAACATTCACCTCGCATATCACTTCAGAACGCAGAGTTCGGATATATCCTCACTCTCAGGTCCCTGCATGGAACAGCCTTTTTCCTTGGCCGCCCTGATATAATCCAGTATCTCTCTGGTGATCATCTCACCCGGAGCAAGAATGGGGATCCCGGGAGGATAACACATTACCGATTCCGCACATATCCTTCCGACGGTCTCATCTATGGGAAGCTTTACCTTTTCTGCATAGAAAGCTTCCTGGGGTGTAGCCTTAACTATGGGTGTAACATACTCTGCACTGAAGAAGCTCCCCTCAGGCTTTGAATACAATCTCGCGATATCATCAAGAGCTCCCGCAAGTCTCTCGATATCCTGAAGCCTGTCTCCTATGGAGATATAGGCCAGAACATTTGAGAGGTCACCGAACTCCATCTGGATATCATACTCCTCGCGGAGAAGATCATACACCTCGATACCGGTAAGACCGATGCCTCTGGTATTGATGACAAGCTTGGTCTCGTCGAAATCGAAAACGCTTCTTCCGTTTATCAGTTCGGAACCGAATGCATAATATCCTTCTATCTCATTGATCTCGGACCTTGCATAGGATGCCATCTCGCATACCTTGGCGAAGCTTTCACGCCCGTGGAGTGCAAGATTCCTCCGGCTTATATCAAGACTTCCGAGCAGCAGATATGATGCACTCGTAGTCTGTGTGAGATTTATTATGTTGCTCACATATCCCTCGTTCACACCCTCTCCTATCAGAAGGAGTGAGCTCTGGGTAAGGGATCCACCGGATTTATGCATGGAAACTGCCGACATATCGGCGCCTGCTGCCATTCCGTTCAGAGGCAGATCCTCTCCAAAGTACAGATGGGTTCCGTGGGCCTCATCAACAAGAGCAAGCATCCCCGCATCGTGGGCAAGCTTTACTATAGTCCTCAGATCCGAGCATATCCCGTAGTACGAAGGGTTGTTGATAAGTATCGCTCTTGCATCGGGATTTTCCGCGATAGCCTTTTTTACATCATCTATCTCCATTCCAAGAGGAATGCCAAGCTTGGTATCGACCTTAGGATCGATATAAACGGGTATGGCTCCGCAGAGCACCAGGGCATTAATGGCACTCTTGTGCACATTCCTGGGCATGATTATCTTGTCGCCTCTCTTGCAGGCGGTAAATACCATGCTCTGCACTGCGCCGGTAGTCCCGCCCACCATGAAGAAAGCGTGTGCTGCACCGAAGGCATCGGCAGCCAGATCCTCTGCTTCCTTGATGACAGACACCGGATGGCACAGGTTGTCCAGGGGCTTCATGGAGTTGACATCTATCTCAACACACTGCTGTCCGAGAAAATCAACCAGCCCGCGGTTTCCGCGTCCTCTCTTGTGACCGGGAACATCAAAGGGAACCACCCTGAGTCTTCTGAACTTTTCAAGTGCACTGTAGAGCGGCACTTCCTGCTGTCTTGCGTTATCCATTTCCTAAATACACTCCGAAACTTAAATACCGATCAGATAATACCTGAACAGAGCCAGGAGCAGAAGGTGTACGGGATAGAATGCATAGAAGAAATATTTCATCTTCAGTCCGCGCTGTCCATTGTACATTCTGACAGGTATCTCTCCGATAAATGCCATGCCCTCGCCGAAGCTCATAATGAAAAGGGCAAGAACTCCCATTGCAAATCCCTTGTCTTTTCTATTCCTGAACAGATAGATCACCACGACTGCCAGAACTCCCCATCCGCCGTAATCCGTAAAGAGCAGCTCTGCAAGTGTAAAGAACAGGAACACGGACAGCACGAGAGCGGGCATACGTTTTTTCTTTTCATCATCCCAGCTGCGGGACAGGCCCAGGTATACGGCCATACCTGTGATAAATCCGATCACTCCGGATATCACAAGCTGTGCAATATCGCCCAGTCCGAATATGGTTCCGAAGATAAATCCGAATATCTGCACCATGCTGGTGCATGCAGCCAGAGCGCCGAACACTCCGGATATGAGCCATCCGATCTTCGATGTGAACCTAAACAGCTTCCCGCCAATATCCATCCTGCGGACCCTGTCAATTGCAGCAAGTGCCAGCACGCCGAAGAAAAGCGTAAAGAATACATTCTGATGATCCAGCCCTATCTTTCCGAAGAACGCAAGATCGAAGGGGATATCAGAGATCAGCGCAAATGCAAAAAGCCTTGTCAGATACTTCTTAAGATCATGAGTATGTAAAAATCCCTCCACAAGCAGGAAGCAGAAAATAGGGAATGCGATCCTTCCTATGGACCTGAGTGTCATGTCAATATTGGACAGTACATCCACATTTCCCATCCAGTCGGCCCAGAACCACGGCAGCTTGGAGCATATGGCA
>CACWJQ010000081.1 GCA_902761225.1 uncultured Lachnospiraceae bacterium
GCATTTTTATCAGTGAGCTTTTTGGCCTTCTTCAGATCATTTTCATATCTGTCCTTCAGCTCCAGAAAATCCTCCAGGGTGTCCGATGCAGATGCTATCTCCTCTGCCTTATCCAGGATCCTTGCGTACTCTTCCCTCTTTCCCTCATCATCACGGCATAGCGAAAAAACATACTTCTCATATCCAAGCTTTTTGAGTATGAACCTCAGAGAATATGCAGGTGAAAGAGTCCCTGCAAACATCAGATCCTTTTCAAGTTCATGAAGCTTATGTATCTTACCGATGCGGTCACTTATACCTGCATTGGATCTTATTTTCCGTATGATCTCACTTATGCTTCCTCCGCATCCGATCATGCATTCAGGGCTTATATATCTCTGAGGTCTGTTTATGATCTGCCTTAGTTCGTCTTCACCATTTATCCTGGATGCTGTTTTCATATATGCAAGGATGTCCCTGAGGATAAAATGTTCGAATATACTCTCGGTCTTTTCCCTGATCATGTATGGTATATTCACCGAGGTAAGATAGGATGCAAATGCCTGCATTTCAAGGTTTGTCCTGAAAAGAACCGCTGTACTGTCCTGTAGCTTTGCAATATCCTGCCCTTCACCCGATCTCTTTTTTCTGTAACAGTCTGCGATCACGGCATACTGTGACTCAGTGTCATCACAGCCTTTGATCACAACATTTCCGGGTTCAGTCTTCGAGGAGATCAGCTTTTTATGTATCCTGTTTTTATTCTCAGATATCACCGATAATGAGTTACTTACTATCAGGCTCTTACTCCTGTAATTGGTATCAAGATGAAGAATACCCGCATTTTCCTCTTTGATCAGCCTGTTCATCATGGAAGGGTCCGACCCTCTGAAACCGTATATTGACTGATCATCATCACCTACCGCAAATATCACCGAACGCTTACCGTTATTCGTTCTTTTCCCTGACATGAGCATAACCGTTTCATACTGCACCCTGTTGATGTCCTGGAATTCATCTATGAGAATATGCCTGAACCTTCCCTGCCATTTTGCGGCAAAGGCTCTGTCGCGGAGCAGAAGCTCCCTGCAGTCAAATACCATATCATCAAAATCCATCTGTCCTGTTTTATGTCTTATCCCCTCATAGTATCTGAACATATCATCAAAGTATGTCCTGCACTGCGGATCCAACAGTAATGCCGCTCTCTCTGTATCGGCTGTATTTTTAAATGCCGAGATCGCAGCCGACAGTTTTTCGGCAGAATCCGGATTATCTTCAAGATACGGTAAGCCCATAAACTTCCTGATACTGCTTTCTGCCATGGATATTCTGTTCTTACCGAAAATGATAACAGGCGGTGATGATCTTCTATGATCACAGACCATATGATAAAAGACCGAATGAAACGTTCCGAAGTTTACAGGAAAGATTCCCTTTGCAGCATCCGAAAATCTTCTCTGCATGGATAGAGCGGCATCCTTAGTAAAGGTTATGACCAGGATTGATGATGGCGGCACTTTAAGAGTTTCGATCAGATACAGGATCCTTGCTGTCATGGTATGAGTCTTGCCTGACCCGGGACCTGCAGCAAGCAGCAGATCTCCCTTATCATACCTAACGGCTGCAGATTGCTGTTCATCAAGCATGGAAAATACAGACATAAAAATAACCTCCGGAAAAGAACATAACATGCCTTCTCCGGGGGCCTTTTACGTGAACCGAATATAACATTTTTACGACTCTTTGTATAGTGTTTCTTAATTTGGGACAGCTGCTTTTATTACTTTAGAACGGCCTCGGCAAGTCTGTCTGCAGTTTCATCTATCCTGTCTCTGTGGATACCGCAATAGTTTATTACAAGCGTATGGGTATCCCGTGATCTTGTGAGCAGGTATTCGGACAGTGCGGCTACCTCGATGTCCATTTTTCTGATATCCTCAGTCAGTCTCCTGTCCTTTTTTTTCGTATCTATCTTCAAAAGAAAATGTGTTCCGGCGCTTGGTTCAATGATAGTCGAAATGCGTCCAAGTTCTGAATCCATGATGGCACCGATCAGACTTTCACGGATAGTCCTGAAATAATTCCTCATATGATTGATATGTCTCTCATAATATCCATCCCTGATAAAATGAGCCAGGGTGTACTGTTCTATGCTTGAGACGGTACCGGAATAAAAACTCAATTTCTTCTGATAGCGTTCAACAAGTTCCGGCGGCAGAACCATATAACTGATACGAAGTGAGGGGATCAGCGTCTTTGAAAAAGTATTAAGATAGATGACCCTGCCTGCAGTATCCATTGCATAAACCGGCTCGATCGGAGCCCCCCTGTACCTGAACTCACTGTCATAATCATCCTCGAGTATATATCGTTCCGAAGATGCCTCAGCCCATGCAAGAAGCTCCTGGCGGCGTTTTACCTGCATGACATTTCCGATGGGAAAATTGTTGGCAGGCGAGATGTGAACAACATTCGATCTGTGCCTTATGAGACTCTCGACCAACGGACCCATATTATCAGTATCGACAAATGACCATTTGGCATTATACATATCGTAAATATTTGCAATCTTCTGATTTCCGATATTCGCTATAGCCCATCTGGTATCAGTACCAAAAAGCTGTATAAGGCGGCTGTACAGATACTCTGTTCCGGAACCGATGAATATCTGATATGGTTCCACATTCATCCCCTTATTGTTATGGAGATAAGTACAGAGCGCCTCCCTAAGTTCATATATCCCGTTATACGGAACGGTCTTAAGGAGCGCATCGTCATAGGAAGAGATCGTATAACGCATCAGCCTTGCCCAGGTCGAAAAAGGAAAATTAAGGCGCTGTAATCTGTTGGATCTCAGATCCGAAAAATACGAATACTCAAACTCTTCCTCTATCAGCCCTTTTGGAACAGGACCTTTTGCCTTCCCGGATCTTTCAAGACTCGTCACATAAAATCCGCTCTTTTCCACGCTGCTGACATAGCCTTCGATCAGCAGCTGTGTGTATGCATTTTCAACAGTGATCACGCTCACTCCGAGATGCTTGGCAAAGCTTCTCTTAGAAGGGAGCTTGTCTCCTGCCTTGATCCTTCCCATAAGGATATCATCCCTTATGCATTTATACAGATACTCATATATCGGTGTTTTTCCGCGTTTTGAAAGATTATATGTAAGCATGCCGAAAATCTGACCTTATAAAATTTACGTGAATTGACCATTAAAATAATATCAATACTAAATATAATTATCAATAGCATACTATGCGGTTTTAGTTTATTTGGAGGATATCGGATATGGGTGATATAGCATTTGTTGCATGTTCCGGATGTGCCGCCGGAAAGAAGCGCTTTGAAGGTAATGTGCACAGTTGTGCAGAAGCTGTCTCATCCGGCTTTTTGCGTGGCGAATGCAAAAGCGGATGTGTGGGGCTTGGATCCTGCATACAGGTCTGCAAACAGGGAGCAATGAGTCTTCAGGACGGAAAGGTTGTCATAGACCGTGATAAATGCAACGGCTGCGGAGACTGTGCCGCAGACGGTGTATGCCCTCAGAAGCTCATCCGCATGATCCCCGAAGAGGCTACCAATTTCATACCCTGCTCTTCCACCGAAGAAGATGAGGAAACAGTCCGTGCTACCTGCGGATACGGCTGCATAGCATGCGGAGAGTGCACAAGAGCCTGTCCGCAGGGGGCCGTGTCGATAACAGATAACCATGCCGTGATCGATTATGACTTATGTGTCGGATGCAGTGCCTGTACGGTCCGGTGCAAGAAAAAGATAATCGTGGATACACTACACGATCTCAGAATATTAAAAGACAAGGTCGCTTTTGTCCGCTGCAGCGGAGGAAACAGGGCGTCCGAAAAGTTCAGGGAACTTGGTATCACCGATTGCGAGACAGCTGCAAAAGCAGATGCAAAATCTCTTGGACTCTGCAAGGCGGGCTGCTGCGGACAGGGAAGCTGTACCGCAGTCTGCCGCTATAATGCGATCAGCATCATAAACGGAACAGCATACGTAGATCCGGAAAAATGCGTCGGATGCAGGGACTGCACATATGCATGTCCCAAAGGGCTCATCACAATGGTCCCTTACAAAGGACAGAAACTGGTGCCATGCATGTCCGATGAGGAAACTGCGGAAAAAGCAAAAGTCTGTGACAGTGCATGCATCGGCTGTGAGGACTGCGTCAGGAACTGTCCAAACGGAGCGATATACATGAAGGACAGACATGCGGTTATAGACCATACTCTATGCGAGAATTGTACCATGTGCCAGTATGTCTGCAGAAACAATGTGATAAAGGAACTGTCTGTACCGGAATACATATACAGACAGAGAGAAGCTCTTAGAAGTGAAGAGGGAGGCAAGCAGGAATGAGAAAACTTAAGACCATGGACGGAAATACAGCTGCGGCACATGTTGCATATGCATTTTCCGAAGTTTCAGCCATATATCCCATCACTCCCTCATCTCCCATGGCAGAGAACATGGATGAATGGGGAGCTTCAGACCGAAGGAACATTTTCGGGGAGCAGGTTAAGATCATCGAGATGGAATCAGAGGGAGGCGCTGCAGGGGCCGTTCACGGTTCCATCGCCGCAGGTGCATACACCACGACCTTCACAGCATCACAGGGTCTTCTTCTCATGATCCCCAACATGTATAAGCTTGCGGGCGAACAGACTCCCACCGTCTTCCACGTGGCAGCCAGAGCGCTCGCCACACATGCTCTTTCGATATTCGGAGACCATTCCGATGTAATGAGCTGCAGGCAGACAGGATTTGTCATGCTCTGTTCCAACAATGTGCAGCAGGTCATGGATCTTGCAGCAGTGGCGCATCTTTCCACCATTGCAGGCAAGCTTCCGATGATGCATTTTTTTGACGGATTCCGTACATCACATGAATATCAGAAGATCGGAGTATGGGATTATGAGGAACTTAAGGAAATGGTGGACTGGAACGCTGTAAAGGCATTCCGTGCAGGAGCCCTCAATCCCAATCATCCGCACCTTGCCGGCAGTGCAGAACAGCCCGAGACATTCTTCCAGCACAGGGAAGCCTGCAATGTTGCATATCTTGAGACGACTGACATCATTGTCAGATATATGGATATGGTCAATGAGAGGATCGGCACCTCTTATAAACCGTTTAATTACTATGGTGCACCGGATGCCACAGAGATACTTATCGCAATGGGCAGTGTATGCGATGCTGCTGAGGAAGTTGTCGACTATCTCAACGCCCGCGGCAAAAAGACCGGTATCGTTGAGGTACACCTTTACAGACCATTCTCCGCAAAGCACCTTACAGCCGTTCTGCCGGAAAGCATTGAAAAAATAGCTGTCCTGGATCGTACAAAGGAACCCGGCGGTGTAGGCGAACCCCTCTTTCTTGATGTGTGCTCCGCACTACGCGGAACCAAATGGGAACATTGCTTCATAGCAGGAGGACGTTATGGCCTTGGTTCAAAAGATGTGCAGCCCGGCGACATCCAGGCGGCATTTGAAAACCTGTGGTCAGATGACCCCAA
>CACWJQ010000082.1 GCA_902761225.1 uncultured Lachnospiraceae bacterium
GCTGCCTGTTTGCTATGGATGATGCCAGCTTGTTGGCCAACTGCTCCTTGCTAAGTTCTTCATTTTCCTGAAGAATGGACTGTAATTCTTCATTCCAACGAAGGTACTCCCTTTCAAATAGAGCCAGAAATATCTCCTCTTTTGTCTGATAGTAATTATATATTGTCGGCCTTGAGAAAGATGTCTCATTCCCTATCTCTTTGAGCGTAATATCCTTAAAGCTCATTGTCTGATACAGCTTCTCGCAGGCACTTATGATTTCTTCTTTTCTTGCTGCGGTTCTTTCCGGTGATCCTTTTGGCATGTATTCCCTCCAAATATTTTATTTTGACTTCGTGTCAATATGAATTATAATCATCTTCTGACACTGTGTCAATGAGATTTGAAATTGTTTTAAACAAGAAAAATGAGTCAGGATATTATGTTTCCTGACTCATTCGTTGGTAGCTGACTTCACTTTTGGTGCCTTGATGTAGTATTCAGAGGTAAATTCACCATATTTCGGACTTGTCAATATGAGCTTCATATAAACAACATTGGGTCCGTATTTATCCGTGCCTCCCAGCTGTTCTGCCATGGCAAAGTTGATGCTCTTGATCTGATACCCCATATATGCTTTTTCATCAAATCTCCATTCATGCACATCGTACTGCTCGGGAATCTCATTATATCTTATGACCAGATATCCCGGATCCTCATTCTTAGGCGGATCCTTGGGATCTTTATATATCTCAAGCACCACCTCATTCCCATCCTTAAGCATTATATGATCGTCACCGCCGACAAGAAATCCCTTGTCAAAACCGTTACTCTCAAGTATCCCCTGATCCTCGGTGCTTTCCTTGGTATAAAACCAGTCCGTCAGGATCATCGTCGAATCCTCGACCACTCCCTGAACCCTGGCAGCGATCATATCACTTACCTGCATCCCGAGAGAAGTCCCCTGGGTCTCATGGTACAGGGTAACGGTATAGCTTATAAGTCTGGTGACCGCAACAAGAAAAATCCCCAGCAGCGCAAAGGTGGTAACCATCTCGATCAGCGTAAAACCACGGTTATTAAACCCGTTATTCGATTGTTTTAAATCTTTCCTGTGTTTCCGGATCAAGGAACCATCCTCCGATCAGTCTTACCGGTATTGCGATCGCAGCATACCGGATATGAAGCCTCTCATTTCCTCAGGGTGTAGAAGACGAATCATCTTTATTGAAAACTACAAAGTGCATATTCTTAAGATCACCAAGCATAGTACTGTCTTCAGGATCTGTAATCCATGCAGATACGTCAACCTGGGCATAGTATTTACCGATAGTTACCGCATCTATGTTTTCGTAATTCCTTTCGCCCGAACATGATGCCTTGTTCGGAAATCCTTTGTTATTGGCCGAATAAATCGTCTTTCCACCGGTCTTGCTCTGCTTAACAAGCGCTATATCATATATACCTGTTTCATTTCCTTCGGAGTCTTCTCTCGGATCGACCCTGTAAACAGGCAGATACTGTGTTGAAACCACCTCTCCTGATTTATAGGCGGTATCAAAAGACTTCATATATACATACTTCTGCAATACTTCCTGCGCTCTTCTCTGATCGGTCGCATCTACATATATCCTTTTGGAGAAGGATATTATACCGCTAAGAAGACCCATGATTATACTGAGAATGGCAAAGGCCAGCAACACCTCTGTCATTGTCATTCCTCTGTTGTCTTTTATAAACCGTTTATCCATAACGCTGCCTACCTGTTTACACTCATCTTATAAGTATTCTTTATCGTATATGATTCCTTATCATCGATCCTGTACCCGCCACTGCCGTCCGGATATGGTATACCGCGCATACATTTTATGGTCACGTCCAGAAGTCTCTGATCTGTTATGCCGATCACTCCGCCTTCTTCTTCCCCGGTATATGAACTGTCATTCAGATCATATCCTATCGTCAGATAAACGGAATAATTACCCATCGTGTTACCGTCACCGTAATCATCATCATAATAGATCAGCAGATTAAGTTCATCCGAGTAATCTTCACCCCTGTTTTTCTTGGCCTGTTCCTTTCTTATCTCACTGTCTATATATTTATTCAGTGAGGAATCCGGCGCCGACAGAAGCTCCGACCATAATGAATTCTCGAAGGATTCCGCCGCAACCCTCAGCTGAAGGTTCTGTGTATTGGATGAGACCTGAGTATACAGATTATAGCTTATCATCAGCAGCATAAGGCAGAACACCATGGCTACCGTCCCTGCCATAAGAGCATAGATAAGGGCTACACCTTCATTATTCAGTTTGAATCTGTTAAGGCGTTTCGCCCTCATCTTGTCTGTTCTCACTTATAGACCACCGATACTTTCACATATCAATTCTTTGTTCTTATTCAGCTCCCGCCGTTTCCTTCCGGCTGTGCCCCCGCATTGTTGTCCGTCGTTCCGGGATCACTGCCGCTTTCCTGTCCACCGGATCCTCCGTTCCCTGAACTGCCTTTATCCTTGTCTTCATCATTCTCTGTTTCAGTCCCTGTTCCCGACGAAGGCACATCAGCATCTTCTGGCAACGGTGTAGGTACCGGTGTGGGAGTAGCTGTCGGCTCCGGAACCAGCGCAGGAGTCGGTGTGGGAGTAGATCTTATTTCAGGTTTGCTCACTGAAGAATCTGGAATCAGCTGCTCTGCATCATGCAGAAGCTCACCGTTATTTTCTCCGGATACGCTTCCGTCTGTAAGCAGGTCACCGGCTCCTGAGGATATTCTGTAATCATTATAGGTTGATCCCTCAGGATCCATGATATTCGATTCATTGCTTATACCGCGTATATAAGGAAGATGTATCCATCTGTAATTTACGCTCACTCCTCCGGCATCCTGGTCACTCCATCTTGAAGTATATCCTTTTTCACTTCTTGCCTTAAGTGCCACCTTAAGCCACTTTCCGGCATACTTAATACCATACTCATCATCATCGTCGCTCAATATAACCCGAACATAATCCGAATCTGCCGCGCTTCCCATATTAAGTGGCTCTTCCTTGGTATACAGCGTCTTCACTGCATCTTTATCCCATACTTCCGCAGAGTCTGCCACAGTGCTCATCCTGTTCTCGTCGGTATATTCTCCCGGAAGCTCCATGTTATTGGGTGCACTCTCATACACAGCTATCGCAGCATATATGTTGACAGGATCATCATCCACTGAATCAATACCTTCCGAACTGTCATACCTTATCCACAGTCCATTCTCCCAGACTTCCCTGCTTACAGTACTGTATCCGTCATCCTCACTTACCGGCATAGTAAGATCCGTCGTTACAGCATCAGAAGGAATTCTGATAACATCATCATATTCCGGAATACGATCCGGCAGACCGTCAACCTGTATCGAATCCGGATCTGGTGCTTTCCTTGCACTTCCCAGTGCATATCCGGTCAGTACTCCCGGTTCTCCGTCACAATAATTAACTGCTCCCGTTCTTGGCACTGCTGAAACAGCTATATCAACCTTTGCTCCGTCATAGAAGTCTCCAAGATCTATATTTACACTTCTCCTGTTTCCGTCGGTCATATATCCTGATTTATCCGCAGTAAGTTCTGTCACCACGCTTTCAGGATCCAATGAGTAAAGATCAAGGTCTATGGCTGCACCGGTCGCTTCCGTATCTCCGATTTCTTCAATATAGAAGTAATGATCTCCGACTTTACTTTCTGAAGTATCCTCTGCGTTCTGCTTAACTGAAATGAGGAATCCTCCAAGATCGCTGTTCTGATCGTTATCAAATCCCGACCATGACCACTCTACGTTATATTCAAGGCCATTTCCACTCTCTTCCTCATCTCTGTGATCAGCGCCTATGTTATAGGTTGGTTCGAAAGGTTTCAGCGGATCAAGCGGCATTTCCGTATATCTTGGCAGTGCAAAGTAAGCATATGATCCATCCAGAGCCTTTACCGGCTCCTCATAAACTATATTTCCGATATTATAGCCCAGGCTGCTTACCAGACATTTCGTGCTGCCGTTATTCACTATACGGATCTCATATCTGTCATAGTTCCATTCAGTATCCTTGGTAAATGTTGCTTCATAAACCCATTTACTGTACTTGGGAACCTCCCTTATTTCGTCATCGCTGACCCTATATTCATAATTCTGTCTTGTATAATAGTCGTATACCTCTGTAAGCCTGATATCATCAGTACCTGTAAGACTCAGCAGCACCTTCTTGTTGTCGGGAGCAGCATCATCAAATCCAATTACCTCGACAGTATACCCACTCTCAACAGCTCCTTCATCCTCATCTCCATCTATTCTATCTGAGTAGGTCATAAGGTATGCATTCATGATATCCTTACGTGCTTCATCACCGGTTGTCTCATCATAGTAACCGGTCTTGTCGGCAAAGGCTGTCCATGTAGGTGCCACATATCTGTCCTCGTCACCTGCTATAAGGTTATTATCCGTCTGATACCACTTATATCCATCTATGAGCTCCTTGTCCTCCACAGGATCCATTCCGTTATTCCATACTTCATTATTCCTGTAGTAAGGATCCCATCTTATGGTATAGGTTTCATTGCCGTCAGCATCCTCGCTCCATCTTATCTTACCATCCATTACAGGAGCCGGTCTCATATCCTGGTAAGCTCTTGCTGGACTGTAATCATTACCGTTATTGATTCCGTAAGCCTCCTGATAATCTGCCTTCTCATCATTGAACTTATCATCGGATTCAGGCGCTGTAGCTCTTACCTTTGCGGTCTTAACTGTCTTAATTTCTTCAGGATCGGTATCCTCAAGCTGTTCCTCGATCATGGTGTCCTTGATCCTGGTAGAATAACGCTTATAGGTAACGTCATACTTATTGTATTCCTCATCATCACCCGCATTCTTCTCAGCCAGTTCAAGGGTGGCATTATAGTATAATGTATAGGTAGTCTTCTGCGATCCTTCGTCTGTGCTCTCTTCGCCGGATACCTTTCTAATCAGTACATAACCCGGTTTAAGACCGCCTTCACCATTGTTTGCAGTCTTATCCCATACCGAGTGTTCCTCATTTGCAGCTTCTTCCACGCTTCCTAAGTAGTAAGGATCCTTTATCCCGGCAAGAACAGCTCTGTTCTCCTCAGGAGTATCCTTATCAAGCACAATATTCTCAGATACGGTATGTCCGTAATGAACTACCTCATTCTGTGACTTTCCAAGGTAGGATCTTACAAGCAGTGACTCCGGTGCATCTTCACCAAACCATTCGGCAGGCAGGTTATCAATCGTCTTCACCTGATCTCCATGA
>CACWJQ010000083.1 GCA_902761225.1 uncultured Lachnospiraceae bacterium
AACACAAAGAAAAGAATTACAAATAATGTTTTTTTCATCATGCTCTGCAATGTTCCAGCTTCTTCCTGTTAAGGTGGATCTTTAACGTAATCCTTTACAACCACTCGCTTGCCCAGGCCTTAAGCTCATCAGCTGAGGCATTAGCCTTGAAACGTTTGCCGTTAAAAACATGCGCATCCTTAGCAAGCTCCCCGATATTCTTGCCGGATTCTCCGATTCCGCTGATTCCGGATGTTGCAAAGGGAATGATCGTCTTACCGCCAAAGTCATATTCTTCTGCAAAGGTATCTATGATGGAAGGCTCGCGGTACCACCAGACAGGAAATCCGATGAAGATCACATCATACTGAGTCATATCCTCAACCTTTGAAGCGATCGCAGGACGGCATGAACGGTCATTCATCTCAATTGAACTTCTGCTGTTCTTATCGCGCCAGCGCCAATTCAGATCCGCATCTGTATAAGGTTCAGCCGGTATGATCTCAAACAGATCGGCGCCGATCGCTCCTGCAAGGTTTTCTGATAATTCCTTAGTCACTCCGCTTGCACTGAAATACGCTACTAATGCTTTTGCCATGATCAATCCCTCCATCTGATTATTATTTAACGCACCACTCAATTCTTTATGGTCAATCCACGTCAGTTCCCCATCCCTCATAAAAAGCATAATGCTGCCTCTTGCCACAGCGTCGACAGACCTGGTATACATTACGTGACCAATATGAATCCGTAGCAGATTCTGTAACTTCCTCCGAAAACTCAAAATCATGGGCCTCAGCTCCGCAAGAACAGCGGCATTGATCTTTCTCTTCATCAGTAAGTTGCTTGCCACATTTGATGCATAATCCGAAACGCTTTTCCAGTCTGGCCTTCTGATCGATAGCAATCTTTTTAAAATCGTAGTCCTTTATATCTTCTGTCAGCTTTACTATCAGATAATAATCGCTTATGGATTCTATTGCTTTTCTTTTTTCACTTGGTGCCGATCTTTCATTCATAACGAGATCGTACAGCACTTTCCGGTCCCGGATCTTTTCCAATACAATTTTTTCATGAACCAGATACGGATGCTTCAGAAGAGCCTGTTCTACAACCTTTGAATCCTCGATACGTGCAACTGCATGCGCAACTGTTTTACTATGTTCATCATCCTTCAGTGCGACCTTTGTAAGTGTACCCTGATCTTCTATCAGATCGACTGCTGCACAACGGACTTCAAAGTTATCATCTTCCAATGCGATCTTTATTAACGTTGTCTGATCCTTTATCCGTTTGACGGCATCCAGTCGCATTCCGCTGTGAGGAGAATTCAGCGCGATCAATTCAAGATATTTGTGGTCAGTAATCCTGTCCAGCGCATAAAACGACACCTTGTCAGCATTGATAACAACCTCATACAATGAATTCTGATCACCAGAGAGCTTGTCTATTGCAGCTTTACGCACAGAATCTGATCTTGCATGTGCAGCAACATCTATAATGTCAGCTGTAGCTATAAGCATGTTAACAGCTTCGATGGGAACATTTACTGACTGATCGGTAAGTGCGATCTGCTTTATTGCTGTCCGGTCACTCATTGACCTGACTGCCAGCACCCTGCATTCATTAAGCCTTCCAAACAAAGCATTTCGTGTAGAAAAATCTTTTTCTCTGTTTGCCAGTATCTCTACTGAAGCCGGATCCGTGATCCTTCCGGCGGCAGCCAGACGTATATTGGGAGCCGGAGATTGGAGCGCTGCCTGAAGAATAACTGCAGGATCCTTGATCTGATCTAAAGCGGTTTTCCAGGCTCCGGTAGGACAGTTTAAGACAACGTTAAGCAACTCCTTATCATCCGTGATCGTCTTTACCGCGGCTATTGCTTTACTTTCATTTTTACTTTTCCATGCCGGTCCGAATAATCCCATGAGCAGTCTCCTTTCGAGATTGAACTGTCGGAGTTTCCTGTCACCTTCCTCACTCCGGATAAACTCTCTTGCACTGTTCCAGTTCAGCGCATTCCTCTTCCGATAAGAAGACCTCTGCTGCCCTTGACAGATCGTTATCCAGTATTTCCTCGGACTCGATGAGGCTTATAACTTTATCAACATTTTCGGATGCGTTTTCTGTCTCAAGCCATATCCCCATTATGTCTCCGGTGATATAGTCAAAGCCGTTGTCCGTGATCTGCCCGTCTGTATATTCATCTATCCTGTCCGGAAGAATATATCTGATGTCCAGATCCGGATTATCCATCTTTCTTGAATCAAGTGTGATGATTATCGTTTGCATAGATTCTCCTCCGTTTTCTCAGCGTTCTCTATTCCTTATCCTGTCTATCCTTGAATTGATATAGTCTATATCCTGCTTTGTCTTAACGGCATCAACGAGATATGCCAGCACAAGAACGATCCCCACATAGATGAATGCCATCCAGAAATTGCTCTTATAGAACCAGCCCGCGATGAAGCCGAACAGCATGACTATCCCGGTCGCCAGTATATATTTTACAACATAGCCGGTTAAAATAGGCAGTGTTACGTATTCATCCATGAAATAGTTAGCAAGGGATATGATAAATGATAAACCGAACAGACTGAGCACGAGGCTTATCTCATCCGTAAGTCCCACCCATATGATGGATACGGTAAATACGCAGAGTATCATCAGAGCGGCCAGTATGCAGGTGTCCCTAAGGATTCTTTTCATATGGATCTCCTCTTAAAGATCTTCTTTATCTCGGGAAGATATTTCCTTGATACGATCAGTTTTTCGTCATTATCCATGACCGCTTCAAGATGGCTGTTCCTGATTTGTCTTATCTCCCTTAAGTAATCGGTATTCATAATACAGGTACGGGATATACGCACAAGTCCCGTTTCGAAGATGCCTTTTTCGATATCGGACATGGTTCCGTCGAACCTGAAGACTTCATCCCTGGTATACAGGAACAGTTTCCTCTCCACATTTTCTATATAGTAAATATCCGATACGCTGATATTGACCGTTCTGTCTTCGCTCTTCCCGGTAAATGTAAGATCCATAAGGCTTATCTTTCTCACCAGGTTCTCCACCGAATCGTTCCACTGCGGATACTCGATGACGACAGTCAGCGGCTTTCCTTCTACCTGTTTCTTCTCAATTATCATTTCTCATCATCCATAGTCTTATCACAGTCACGATCAGATCTATCGCCAGGGCAAAAATCCCGCCTGCAAAGCTCAAGGGTGCCCACACAAACATTATATCACGTAGTCCGGCCCCGAAAACAGCCGGCATTACAGTGCAGATCAGGATCAAAAGAATAAGCATGATACAGCTTGCGGCCAGCAGAACTCTCCTTCTCTTTACAAAGACGGTCAGAATCAAAACTACTGCGCAGACTGCCGTTAAAGCTGTAAACACCAGGTCGAACACCGTCCAAACATCCGTACTCAGAGGTGCCTTGCCCTCTCCTATGCAGAGCGAGTATATGCCATTACATAAACTGTCGGTAGATGCAGCCACGTTCATATTGGTAAGTACGCACACGCCGATCCGGTTTTCATCGGAAAATACGATCCTCGAGGAGTGATCAGGGGTTCCTCCGGAATGCCCTATAGTACCATTTTCAAAAAGCTCCCATCCGTAAGTGTAATCTCCCGTATCTGTGAGCTCATCCTTTATCTCCCTCACTAATCCTCTGTACTCTTCCGGGATATCTGCCGTCCCAAGCCATATACGGATCCATCTTGCCATATCCTCTGCATTCGAGTAAAAATACCCCGCAGGTATCCTTCCGGGCGCGACCGGTATGTCATATTCAAAGCTGCATCTGTAACCAAGTTTCGATCCGCGGATGATGTTTTGAGTGTCTTCTGGCGCCTGAACATAAGTATTTTCAAGTCCCAAGGGCGTAAGGATCTCTTTTTCCATGTATTCCTGAAAACTCATTCCGGAAACCTGCTCGATAACAGCCCCAAGGAGATTGTAATTAGCATTTGAGTATGCATATTCCGTACCCGGTCTGAAAGCCAGCTCTCTTCCGGACATGCTGTCCACCCATTCCATAAGTGTCATAGTTCCCGATGCGCTTGGATATACTTTCTCATTATTGGTAAATCCGCTTGTCTGGGTCAGAAGCTGCCCTATCGTAATATCACAGGGTTCGTTCTCAAAAGTAACCGTAAACCCTGGCAAAACCGCAGACACTGTATCATCCTCGGACAGTTTCCCTTCACCGATCAGCTTCCGAACAGCCAGAGCGGTAAATGCCTTGGTCATGGATCCTATCCGGAATAAACCTTCATCATCACCGTAAAAGTATGTCTCGTCTCCCCTTACAATGGCCACACTCACAGCGGTGCATCTTGTCTGCGTCCGGAACTCATCTATGTAATCCCGAACCTGATCTTCAATGTCTGCCCCCTGTACATATATACGATCACTCATAAGAACAAGAACCGTAAGTATCAGCGATAAAATTCTAATGATCCGTTTCATATGCATTCCTCCTTGATATACCCGGATCATAAAATGTTACGCATAAGCCATCAATATATCACTGCAGTTAATGCAAATTCGGCCTCACTTGTTGCAAAAAAACCACCTAACCAAGAAGGTTAAGTGGCCCCATAAGCTACCGGTCATCCTCTGATATCAGACTGAACCCATCCCCAAATCTTGCAAGGATGACCAGATCACCTGTATCAATCCATGTGATTCAAACGCTTTCGTCTGAACATATATCAAGATCATAATTTACAATATAATTCCGCGATCAGGTCAAGCTTTTTCACCAGGGGGTGATCCGCCTCCCAACAGGCTTCAGCCATGCCCTTGGGATAGTATGGATAGAATTTATCCGAATCCCTTACGTAGGCCATTCTGCATATCTCGCCCTGAACATCTCTCAGTTGATCACATGTCATGAACGAAGGTCTGATATTGGGATTTTTAAGCAAAGCCCTTATTTCTTCTTTTGTTTCCTGAACAAGTCTGTCAAACTCAGTCATAATACAATTATACCTATCCTATCAATCCATGTGATTCAAAAGTTCCGTCAGAACATATATCTATATTGTATGCGTGGTCTGTGAACATCCCATCGAGATCGACCATGACCGAACCTGATCCGTCAGATGAAAGGAATATACCTGAAATCCCAAGCCTTTTTCTGCACTCGTCCCCGGTAATCCTTACATCCCCCTCGGACTCACCTTCCCATGTGGTGATCATGCCGTCTTCCTCGGAAAGGGCATTCAAAACCGTTTCAAACACGGCCTGTTCAAATGCTTCCCTGTCCTTAAGTATCCTGTTAAGGTGTTCCGTTGCAAGAGCCGCAGACTTAAGATCATCCGGATCACAAGCAAGCGTCACTCCGACTTCTGTTTCGTCATCGGAAGGATCCCAGAGGATGATCCCTGTTGCTTCACCGTTATTCACATCAAAATCGTCCTCACCTTCGATATGCCACTTACCCGGTGTAAGCACTTCCTCATACAGAGCTTTAAGCTCGTCATCCTTAACATCTGTCTCAAGGAGCTTATCAAGTATATAGACATCGGAAGCATTATCCGAGATACGCTTCCTTGCGGTGATCCTTATGACGTTTCCTGCCTTCAGTTTCAGATTCAGATTGGAGCTGAAGTTCCTGTTATCAT
>CACWJQ010000084.1 GCA_902761225.1 uncultured Lachnospiraceae bacterium
TTAGAGAGTATGAGGTAGATAGGAATGGTGTGTAAGAGCAGTAATGCTCTCAGCTGACATTTACTAATAGGTCGAAGGCTTATCCTGTAGTTGCCAGAACAAAAGTTCCGCGAGCGGAACTTAGCTTATCAGCTGACGCTGATAAGGATATGGATGAGGTTGTATCGGTTTCGGTTTTGAAGGAATGATGGAAAACAGAGCTGGATAAGCTCTGTTTTTTTCTGTCTATTATCTTAAAGATCTCTTAATGTATGAATTCTCGTATATTTGTTGACTTTTCCCATATAATTGATAAAATAATATGAGATATTTTTTTACCTTAATTAGGGAGGGATTATTAATGAAAAATATGATTTTAAAGGGACTTGCAGGCATCGTTGCAGCAGTAATGATCGCTCTTGCTTATCATCCCATCAGTGCACAGGCTGCCGGAGAGCCTCAGGTAAGCCTTACTTCCGCTTATTATGTAAATGAGACAACAAAGTTTGTATTGTTGAATAATAACGGAAGCCTCGGAGATCAGGTTAACAACTATTATTGGAATATCTATGAGAAGGCTGTTGACAATGATTTCGGAACCGTATGCCTTGAGTATTCTGAGTCAAGAAAGGGCATCAGCGACCCTGTTTATGTTAATACCGACAGATTCAGATTCAATGCACCTGTAACTCTTACGATCATTGCTGATTGTCCTGCTCTCGGATATTCATATACCGTTAACTACACCATCTGCAATGACAAGCACATCGGAGCATCTTTCTCTGTAGTTCCCGCTGCCAGCGCAATCCTTTACAATGGCGGCGCAAGCGAGACTCTTGACGGATATATCTGCCCCATGGGTGATCTTGCAAAGGCTGTAGTTAAGGCATTTATGCCCGTTGGTTATATGCCTGCATGTGAAGGTGCTCTTTCCTTCAACTACAAGCTGGATTATCTCAACAAGAACGGACTTGTATGCTTCACTATTCCTCAGGGCGCTCTTGCATCCAACAGAACCTACAAGCTCATGACACTCGGACAGGGTGGCGTGATCTCAGTTTATGATGATCTTGATCTTAATCCCGGAACCATTACCGCTAATGTTAACTTTAACGGATATGCAGTTGCTCTTATCTATACCGAGACCGGTGCTGCTCCTGTAGCTGTACCTGCATCAGCTGCTGTAACTCCTCTTCCTGCCGGATCCGGCGCTGCAGTCGCTCCCAGCATGATAGCTCTCAGCAACTACTCATTCGAAGAAAGACCTCAGGGTTCTGCCTGCATGACCGCTTTCAGCATCATGACTCCTGCTGGCTACAGAGCAGTTAAGACCTATTCACTCTTTGTAAACGGAACTGCTTCAGCTTCTCCCAAGAACGGACTTGTAACAATAGGAGTTCCTGCCGGATATACAAGCTTCAAGCTTCTTACCGTTGACAATACCGGTGCTGTACAGGTACTTGATGATATCGACAATGCAGCAGGTACCGCAACATTCGCTCTTAACTTTAACGGATATGCAGTTCAGCTTATCGGAAGATAATTAAACGTTTACATACAGAACATGCCGTATTTCATCAGAGATACGGCATGTTTTTTGTTGTCCGTATATTTTTTTATGACAGATCAACAAATAATAAACGCATATCATTTTATAATTTATGAAAATATGATATAGTTATTAAATAAAAATCAGGCTGAAGGCTAAATATTCTGAATATTTACCAATCTGATAATATTCACAGCAGAAAGGATCATTTATGGATACTAAGATTTTGCTCGACAGCGGCACCAATGAACTTGAGATCCTTGAATTTACTCTCGGTGAGTATTCGTACGGCATCAATGTTGCCAAGATAAAAGAGATCATATCATATCAGGCTGTTACGCCTGTTCCTAATTCACATCCCAGCATAGAAGGCATATTCATGCCCCGTGAGACGATGATCACGGCAATAGATCTCAAAAACTGCCTTGGAAGAGGACAATCCGAACCCGGCGGACTTTTTATAATCACCAATTTTAACAATCTCAATATCGCATTTCATGTAGAGCAGGTAAAGGGTATCCACAGAGTTTCGTGGAGGAATATTATAAAACCCGATACCACAATTTCATCTGCCGAACAGTCAATTTCCACAGGATTTATAAAAAAGGATGGAAAACTCATAATCATACTTGATTTTGAAAAGATCATCTCAGATATAAATCCTGAGACCGGACTTAAGATGAGTGAGATTGAACTTCTGGGTGAGAGGGAGAGAAGCGATGTCCCCATCCTCATCGCTGAAGATTCCGTACTTCTTAACAAACTGATAGTGGATTCACTCACTGCTGCAGGATACAGCAGAATCATTCATACAGAAAATGGCCAGAAGGCATATGATGTCATAAGTGAATGCAAAGCGGACGGGACTCTTGAAGATCATGTAAGATTAGTGATCACGGATATCGAGATGCCTGAAATGGACGGTCACAGACTTACCAAGCTTATCAAGGAAGATGACAAGACCAAGAATATCCCGGTTGTGATATTCTCATCCCTTGTAAATGAAGAGATGAAGAAGAAGGGTGAACTCCTGGGAGCAGATGCCCAGCTTTCAAAGCCTGAGATTGGAAATCTTGTACGTATCATTGATGAACTGGTTGAAAAATACCATCTGCAGTGATGTGATTCACTTATAAAATGAAATAATATGCGATCTCGTTCTTTAAGCTTTGATGCACAGTTAAATTTACCGATCACTGTAATAAAGGAGCAGGCTTATCTGCTCCTTTATCATTGTATACATTTACACTTTAGTGTGTTAAAATAACTATGTATGTGAAATGATCGATAACTATTGTTATAACGGAGACAGATAATGGGATCGTCTGAAGACTATCTTGACAATTTATTAAAATCAATGGGAGTTCCGAATGATGTTACAACTCCCGGGGCACAGGATTCAGGTGATGAAGATGCATTGAAAGATGCTTTCAATCGCGGGAATGATTCTGATTATCATGCATCTGCCGAGATCGAAGAGTTAACCGGGAAATTGCCGGACTCCGATGTATTTGTGGATCATTCAGCTGATATCCCGGATCTTAAGACTATCATTGAAGAAGATCCCGCAGCATCCGCTGTACATATAGATTCTGCTCCTTCTCTGGATATGAATTCAGCAGGCAGCAATGAAACTGATGATCTGTCGGACCTTATGAACGATCTTATGGGAAAGTTCGATGATCCCGCAGGATCTGATGCATCTGAGGCGCCTTCTAAGGAAGTTATAACTTCGGAAAAATATTCACTTTCAGATAATCCCGGAGAAGATCTGGATTCACAGATCGCAGCTCTGTTAAGCGAGAGCGGTATAACACTGAGCGAAGAGGAGGGATTGAAGATCGATCCGTCTTTCTCAAAATCTGCAGCTTCGGATAGTTCATCCGATGATCTAAGCTCATTTGATCTTGATGCGGAACTTGCCGATCTTCTCAAGGAAGAAAATGAATCAGTTTCTCTTCCGGGTGAAGAAGATATAGAAGCCATGCTTAACAAGGCCCGTTCGGAAGGTCTTGCTGATGATCCGGACAGATCACAGATGTCTCTTGATGAACTTCTTGCTGCAGACAGCTCTGCTTCTGAGATAGGAGACCTTCTTTCCAAGGATGAGAATAACGAAGCAGTCGATCCCGGAATAGAGGCACTCCTAAATTCCAAGGATGAGGATGTACCTGATATTTACTCGGATGATGCGGATGCCGAAGACAGGCCGCTTGATCCCGCTGCCGAGAAAAAGCGCCTTAAGGAAGAAAAGAAGGAAGCCAAAAGAAAGGCCAAGGAAGCCAAAAAGGCCGCAAGAAAAGCCAGGAAGGAAAAGAAAGATGCTGCAGACGATGTAAGTGATGAGAATGAGCTGTCATTTGAGAACATCGGAAATGCAGATATGTCGGATGTTGATGCGCTTCTTGCAGGTGCTGCTGAAGCTGCCGCTGATTCAAAAGCTGCATCCCTTTCCTCGCAGGCTGTACCTATTCCCAGGGATGTACGGGAACACAGTCAGGCTCTCGATGATGCCGATTCTCTGCTTGCAGAGATAATGGGCGGAACCTTTGGGGATACAGGAGATGAACCTGATGCAGATAATAAAGCTGAAGGTGCTCCGGAGAAAAGTGAGATTGAATCACCCAAGGTAGTATCAGAGGAAGAGCTGGACAATATCCTTGATAATGAGTCAAAGGGGAAAAACAAGAAAAAGGGTTTATTCTCCAAGCTTCTTTCACTGCTGACAGATGAAGATGATGAGGGTGATGAAGAGAGATCGTCACTGAAGCTGTCAGATGAAAATGCCGCTGTGCTGGATCAGCTTGATGCCGAAGAAAACGGCGGCGGTAAAAAGAAGAAAAAGAAAAAGAAGAAAAAAGATACAAAGCCTGACGCTGAAAATGCGGATGATGGCGGCGAAGAAGGCGAAGGCTCCGATAAAAAGGCTAAAAAGAAAAAGCCTAAGAAAGAGAAGAAGGAAAAAGCTCCCGAAGAGGATGAAAAGCCCGGAAAGAAGCTTAACGTCAAGAAGGTTGCCGTTGTTTTCGGCCTCTGCTTTACCATACTTTTCGCTGTTTTGATCATTTCACGTCTCATGGGAGCATATACGGTCAAAAAGGAAGCCCGTGAAGCATATGCGGTTGGAGATTATCAGACAGCATACCAGGATCTGTTCGGGCAGGATCTTAATGAATCTGACGAGATAATATTCAAGAAGTCCGAGTGTATCCTCAGGATAAGGCTCTGGCTCAGAGAATATGAGATCCTTAAGGAAGAATCCGATGTTAAGGCACTTGATTCCCTTATACAGACCGTAAACAGATATCCCGGACTTTATCAATCGGCAGTAAAGTGGAACTGCCTTGATGAGGTTGAGCCACTGTACAGACAGATGGTAGATGCTCTTGAGACGGAATACGGTCTGTCCGAGGAAGAGGCTATGGAGATCGCCATGATAAAGAGCGATGTGGATTATACAAGAGCAGTATATGCTGTTGTAAACGGTCTGCATGAAATACACAATGAAGAACCTGTAGAAGAAGAGCCTCTGACCCGTCCCAATGATCAGGTAGATGATGAGATACCGGGAGAGTCTGACCCCGGTTCAGATGCTATATTTGTTAATCCCTGAGGTTTAGTATGATCGCACTTGTAGATTACGATGCAGGAAATGTAAAAAGCGTTGAAAAAGCCATTGAAAAGCTTGGAGGAGAGTA
>CACWJQ010000085.1 GCA_902761225.1 uncultured Lachnospiraceae bacterium
TTCTGCCGGTGATACCCTTGTAAAGGAAAGATACAGGGGCCTGCTTTCGTCCACAGATCTGTACTACTTAAGGAGCGGATTGTTCGCGATGATGGTACAGGGAAGATATGATCGCAGTCTTGTGATAAAGCAGATGGACAAGCTTGCCAGGAAATATGCTGAGGGCTTTTCGGAGGACGGATTCGATCTGCAGCTTGAGATGTGTGTTGTTGCTGTTGATATTCCGAAGGATATCTCTTCCAAGGATGATCTTCTTAAATTCTCTGAGCGTATACAGAATTTCATTGTTCCGGGCAAGCCTGTGATATATTCGGAGCTTTCATTTGACAGGGAATTCGTGATCCTCAATTCAATTGATTCCATCATAGAGGATGCCTTGAGACATAACCGTTTTGAGATGTATTATCAGCCCATCTATTCTCTTAAGGAGAAGAGATACAACTGCGCAGAGGCTCTTATAAGGCTTAATTCCGAAGAGTTCGGTGCCATACCTCCGGATGTCTTCATACCTGCTGCAGAGAAGACCGGCAGGATAGTGAACATCGGTGATTTCGTTATCAGGGATGTCTGCAGATTTTTGTCAGAGCATTCACCAGGCGATCTGGGCGTAGATTATATTGAAGTTAATCTTTCCATCATTCAGTGCATGCAGACTGATATGGCCGATAAGATCAAGCTTTACATGAAGCAATACAATATTGAGCCGGGATGGATCAATTTCGAGATCACGGAGACTGCTGCAGACGGTGCATACGAGAGAGTTCTTGAGACCATGAACTCCATATCCGCGGAGGGCGTAAGGTTCTCATTAGACGATTACGGCTCGGGTTATTCCAATCTTCACAGGGTCATGTCCTTCCCTTACAAGGTTATCAAGCTGGACAAGACACTTACGGATGAGGCGGCCGATCCCGATAAGAGAAAGATACTCGGAGAAGCCATAAAGCTTATAAAGAGCATGGGTGCCCACATAGTTGTTGAAGGTGTTGAATCCAAGGAAGTCTCTGACTGGTTCGAAGAACAGGGATGTGATTTCATCCAGGGCTTCTATTATGCAAAGCCCATGAGTGAATCGGAATATGTAAAGTTTATGGACAGTACAAAGGCCTGATCGAAGGGGTGAACGGGGAAACGATTCCTGCGCTCACCCTTTTTTCTTGACCGTTTACAATGTTTTCACTTATAATCATATGGATATCTTTTATTTTTTTTATTTATTTATGAAAGGGCTTACAATATGAAACCTGATCAAAGAGTAATGGATTATATTGACGGATTTCTTAAGGGTTACAGGAATTATAAGGAGTACTGGAACTATGAGGACGGCTGCGTTCTGATAGGCGCAAAGGACATGTATGAAGCTGTCGGAGACACGAAATATGTCGATTTTATAGAGAATTACCTCAAGGGCTTTATAACCGATGACGGCAGGATACTGAATTATAATGCCGAAAATTACAATATCGATAACATCCTTTCGGGAAGGGTGCTGTATTTTATGTATGACAGGACCGGAGAAGAGAAGTACCGTAAGGCCATAGAGGTTCTTATGGACCAGCTGAGAAGCCATCCGAGATGCTCTACAGGCAACTTCTTCCACAAGAAGATATATCCGGACCAGATCTGGCTCGACGGTCTGTACATGGGACAGCCTTTCTACATGGAATATGAGACAAGATACGACGGTAAGGAGAAGTATAACGATATAATCGACCAGTTCAGAAATGTCGAGAAGTACCTCGGCAATAAGGAAAAGGGTCTTAATTATCATGCGTGTGATATTTCAAAGACTGCTTTCTGGGCAAATAAGGAAACCGGCTGTTCGGCCAATTTCTGGCTCAGGAGCATGGGCTGGTATATGATGGCTCTTATCGACGTAATGGATGTTATGAGCGAGGAGATATTCGAGCAGTATGCTTATCTGAGGGATGTGTTCAGAGAACATGTATCCGGACTCTTAAAGTATCAGGATCCGGAGACCGGGCTTTTCAGACAGGTCATCGACAGACCTGATGTGGAGGGCAATTATTTCGAGACATCCGGAAGCTCCATGATCGCATATGCCATACTTAAAGCCTGCCGTAAGGGAGTTCTCCTTCCGGAAAAATACGAGCCCATAGGCCGTAAGATAATGGAAGGCCTGATGGAACAGAAGCTCCTCACCAAAGACGGAAAGACTGAACTTACCGGAATATGCCAGGTTGCGGGACTTGGTCCCGAGAGCAATCCGGTACGTGACGGAAGCGTTGAATATTATCTTTCCGAGAAGATAGTCAGTGATGATTCAAAGGGAGTCGGTCCCTTCATTATGGCATATTCAGAATACCTCAAACTCGGTTGATGAAAAGAGCCGGTCCCCTTTGTCTGCCGGAAGTAAAACGGAAAAATGGAATTAAGATTAGTGATGAAAACCGCCAGAAGTGCGGTAATAGAGATTGCTGACGGAGGTATATACCATACTCTTGAAAGCTATCATCTCTTTGTGAACGGAAAAGATCATAAGACATGTGACACCGTTGTCACATCAGTGTTCGGTCTTAAGCCGGACACCGATTACAGATTCGAGATAGTGCATGAAGCATCCGGATGTGAAGAGGCTTCACGCAGTGATGTTCTGGCCGCCATTGAGTTTAGGACTCTTACGGAGTTTGTTACGATCAATGTAAGGGATCTGGGTGCAAAGGGCGATGGCATATCGGATGATACTGTATTTATACAGTCTGCAATATCCTTATGTCCTGAAGGAAGCAGGGTGCTGATCCCCGAAGGAAGATATCTTATAACATCGGTGTTCTTAAAGAGCGGTATCAATATCGAGCTTGCAAAGGGTGCGGTGATCGCTGCGGATACAGACAGAAAGCATTATCCCGCACTTCCAGGACTTATACAGAGCTACGATGAGAAGGATGAATACAATCTTGGTACCTGGGAGGGCAATCCTCTTCCCATGTTCACCGGCATCATAACAGGCATGAATGTAAGTGATGTGGTTATATACGGGGAAGGCTGTATCGATGGTCAGGCATCCTATGAGAACTGGTGGGATAATTGCAAGGTTATGAACATAGCATTCAGGCCAAGGCTTATATTCTTAAGTCACTGCAGCAATATCCGTATCCAGGGAATAAAGCTGTGCAATTCACCGTCATGGACAATGCATCCGTATTTTTCCGACGGACTCGGATTCTATAACCTTATCATAGAGAATCCCCAGGATTCGCCCAATACGGACGGAATGGACCCGGAGAGCTGTTCGGGAGTTGACATAGAGGGTGTGAGATTCACTTTAGGAGATGACTGTATTGCCATAAAGTCGGGCAAGATCTATATGGGCAGAAGATATAAGAAGCCCTCCGAGCATATCACGGTCAGACAGTGCCTGATGGAAAACGGACACGGTGCCGTGACTGTGGGAAGTGAGATGGCAGCCGGGATAAAGGATGTAAAGATCGAAAACTGCCTGTTCAGAAATACCGACAGAGGGCTGCGTATCAAGACCAGGCGCGGCAGGGGAAGGGATGCGGTGATCGACGATATAACCTTCCGCAACATAGAGATGAAAAATGTAATGACACCTTTTGTGGTCAATGCATTCTATTTCTGCGATCCTGACGGAAAGACAGGCTATGTACAGTCAAGAGAAGCTTTACCTGTGGATGACAGAACTCCGCATATAGGGACGCTTTCCTTTGAGGATATAAAGGCTGTGGACTGTCACGTTGCTGCAGCGCATTTCGACGGACTGCCTGAAGAGAAGATAGACAGGATAGTTATGAGGAATGTGGATATATCCTTTGCAGCTGATGCCAAAACCGATGTTCCCGCAATGAGTGAGGGTATCAAAAAGTGCAGTAAGCAGGGGATCTTTGCAAGAAACATAAAGACTCTTGAGCTTAAGAATGTAAGTATCACCGGCTGCGTGGGCGATAAGATCATGGCATCGGGCGTTGAGAAGATAGAAGAGTGATAATGGTGATGACATTTTGAGCTGTAAGTAATATATTAAATATGCCGGTTCCGGGAGGAGTGGGGACGGATCTTTATGAACCGTTTCTATCGGAGGTGTCCAGTTGCAATCTTTGATGACAATCCCTGAGAACACGCTCCGGCCGGCATTTAGGATTTTCAGAGCCGGTAGTAAGAGATTTATGTATGGCGATGATCTTAAGCGCCGATGCTCTGTCAGGAGGAAGGATGACGGTAATCGATCTTCATCCCGGGATGAGTATAAGCAATGCAGCGTCTTCAGCACCTGAAGGCGCTGTTTTATTACGTCTTCATCCGGGTGTGTACAGCGAGAAGGTGTATATAAAACGCAGTGATGTAACTGTGGAGGGCATGGGTGCATCATCTGATGATGTGCGTATAGAGTGGGGTGACTATGCCTATGAGATAATGCAGGACGGGATAAAGAGAGGCACCTTCAGGTCATATACTTTTTTCATCAAGGGTGATGATAACCGCCTGAAGAATCTGACCATAGAAAATACCTCATATCCCAGAGAAAAGGCAGGACAGGCCATTGCACTTTTTGCCGAAGGAGATTTCACCGGAGAGGGACTTGTTCTAAGGAGCTATCAGGATACTCTTTTTACGGGACCACTGCCATATAAGGAGAAGGAACCCGGAGGCTTCAGGGGACCTACCGAGTTCGATGAGAGGATTCCGTGCACTCAGTATTACAAAGGATGCAGGATATACGGAGACATAGATTTCATTTTCGGAAGTGCCACATGCTATTTTGAAGAATGCGATATCATATCACGAAATGGGATCGATGATGGGAAAAGAGCTGCAGAAATGGTGAACAGTGAAGCGGTGACAGGATCCGCAGATCCCGCGGATGATATGGTATACGGATACTGCACGGCAGCTTCGACCTATGAAGGCATGGCTTACGGTTATGTATTTGAAAGATGCAGATTCCTGAATGAAGGCTGTCCTGCGGAAAGCGTCTACATAGGCAGACCATGGAGAGAGCATGCAAGGACGGTCCTTATAAACTGTTATCTTGACGGACATATAAAGAAAGAGGGCTTTGA
>CACWJQ010000086.1 GCA_902761225.1 uncultured Lachnospiraceae bacterium
TACTGCAGTTTGCACTTGCCATAGTTCCGGGATTGGTAAGGATGTTAATGTCGTTTTTCAGATTCATGTACTATTCATCAACCTTTACCATAAACAGCTTCTTCATGTTTGTCGTAGCATTTGCCATCATGACACTGGCACAGGTATTTGATTACGGCGTAAAGCTTCAGGAAGACATTGACAGCATAGCCTGAGTGGGGAGGACGGACATGATAATAATCAGACTTGACCGTATGATGGCGGATCGGAAGATTTCTCTCAATGAGCTGGCAGAAAGAGTCGGGATGACCAATGTGAATCTCTCCAATCTTAAGACAGGGAAGATGAAGGGTATCCGTTTTGAGACGCTGGATGCCATATGTAAAGTCCTTGAGTGTCAGCCCGGAGACCTGATGGAATATACGGAAGATTAACGGAGGTACCATATGGGATCTATACTCATAAAAGACACCACAAGACAGGAACGTGAACAGATAGTTGCGGAATCAATAGGCAATATAGGCGGAGCCTGCGACGGATGCAGCCCCGGACTTGCCGAGATGTATCAGGACTATATCGACGGTAAAAAAGAGATCCGTGACATCAACATGGAATTCAGGGCACGCTACGAATCCGGCATAGACGGTCCGGAAAAAACAGGATGCGGCTATTATTGAACTGTGGTATGGTGGGACATAGGGGCAGTCCCGGCAGAGACATGGGAGAATGATATGCATTACAGCGTTCTTGTAGTGGATGATGAAACTGAGCTTGCCGAATATACGGCAAAATATTTTAATATGTCGGGAGTGGAGACAGCATACAGACTGGATGCGGCCTCCGCTCTTGAATTTTTTGAAGACAATACCTGCTCGCTGATCCTGCTTGACATTAATCTTGGCGGTGACTCGGGCTTTGAGCTCTGCCGTACCATCAGGCAGACCATGGACATTCCCATCTTCTTTATCAGTGCAAGATCCGCGGAGGACGATATGCTGCTGGGTTTAAGTCTTGGCGGTGACGATTACATATGCAAGCCTTATTCTCTGAGCGTGCTGCTTGCCAAGGTTAAGGCTGAGCTTAAGCGTTATGAGGATAAGCCGGAAAAAGAGATCCCGCAGGATAACGTTGTGAAGCTCGGTAACGCTTTCTTCAACCCGAAGAAAGCCGTCATCAGAAAGGGCAATGAGGAATATCCTCTCAAAGCCATGGAGTATAAGCTTCTTGCGTATATGATCGCCAATCCGGGACGTGTCATCTCCAAGGATGAATTCTTTGAAAAAATATGGGACACCCAGTTTGTGGGTGACGTTACTCTCAATGTTCACATAAGACATCTGCGTGAAAAAATAGAAGACGACCCCGGAAAGCCTGAGGTCATCAAGACCGTGTGGGGAGTGGGTTTTATCTTTGAACCCTGAGCTGAGATAGTATGAAGAAGAGATATTTTTACATCTATACTGTCATCTTCATATTGGTAAGTGCCTTCATCTGCATCATGGTGGCAAACGGCCGCGGGGAGAGCGGATTTACTCTTGATGCCACGAAGGTGAACAGGAGGCTGGCGGCACTTGAAAGCGAATGGGATATTGTTTCTCAGAAAAGGGGAGAGCTTATTTCCCCGGAGGACGGATTTGATTACACCGTTATAGGAAATGACGGAACGGTGTATATGATGACCAGGAGCGACATGGCTCAGTCCGTATCATCAGCAACCACTCACTATGACGTGATACGTAATATCCGGAAGGACGGGGAAACAGTCGGGATCCTGCTGATCCATAATCCCGTTGAGGATGAGATAAGAGCAGATGATGCAAAGGCTGCCTTGACCATTGCGGGACTCCTTCTCATCGCCCTTATGCTGATATCCGCATACCAGCTCTATATGGACCGTAATGTTATAAGGCCTTTTTCTAAGATGAAGAGCTTTGCAGGGCGCATCGCATCCGGTAACCTGGATACACCCCTTGAAATGGACAGGGGCCACATCTTCGGTGAGTTCACGGAAGCCTTCGATATCATGAGGGAGGAGCTGAAGGCTTCCAGGGAACGTGAGGAGGCAGCAATTCGGAGCAGGAAGGAACTGGTGGCCGAACTGTCCCACGATATCAAGACCCCCGTTGCTTCGATCAAGGCCATGGCCGATGTGATGGAACTGTCCGCAGACACCGACTCGGAAAAAGAAACTGCGAGATCCATAAGCGGCAAGGCAGATCAGATAGACAGACTGATCTCTGATCTCTTCCATGCGACCATGGAGGAGCTGGAACAGCTTAAGGTAAATAATGAAGAGTTCTCCTCCGAAGACCTGCGGAAGATGATCAGGGAGGCGGATCATCTCCATAAGGTAAACGGGCTTCACATAGAGGATGCGGTACTTGCCGGGGATGAGCTGCGCATGAGCCAGGTCATCACCAACATAATCTACAATTCCTACAAATACGCAGGGACGGATATAAACATAAACACCCGCTTTGAGAAGCGCGATGCAGATGAGGGCACCGGTGAGTATTACGTGCTGGAGATCTCGGACCTTGGAGGCGGTGTTCCGGAAGGAGAGCTGGAGCTTATCACGGAAAAGTTTAAGAGAGGCTCCAACGCCGGAAACCGTGAAGGCTCGGGCCTGGGCCTTTATATCTCAAAGTATCTCATGGAGAAGATGGGCGGAGGCCTTGCCTGCAGCAACGATGGAAAGGGCCTTAAGGTGGCCCTCAGGATCAGGATTGCGTGATCTTGCATGATTAAAGATTTTTAAACAGATTTAAAAAACAGACAAAGAATTAAAAATCCATATTGGCTATATTAGGATCATACAAAGCAGGTATGATCCTTTTTTATTTCGAATTAACCGGAGGAAAAAATGAGCGAAGTCATCATAAAGACCGAGAAACTGTCAAAGAGCTTTTCCGTAGGAGGAAAACAGCAGCATGTCATAAAGAACCTGGACCTGGAGATCTACAAGGGAGATTTCACCGTTATCATGGGATCGTCGGGTGCCGGCAAGTCCACACTTCTGTATGCACTTTCCGGAATGGATAAGCCGACTCTGGGAAAGATCACATATGCCGGGGAGGAGATAACAGGATTAAACGATGACAGGCTTGCCATATTCAGAAGAAAGCATTGCGGCTTTGTCTTTCAGCAGATACATCTGGTGGACAGCATGAGCATCATGGACAACGCCATCTCTGCCGGAATGCTCACAGGGCAGAAGCAGAAGGATCTGAAAAAGAAGGCACTGGGCCTTTTTGAAAGAGTGGGTATATCGGAGGATATGACCAGGAAATTCCCCGCACAGCTTTCCGGAGGCGAGGCACAAAGGGGGGCCATGGTAAGGGCACTGATAAATGACCCGGATGTCGTATTTGCGGATGAGCCCACAGGCGCGCTGAACTCCGCGGGAGTTAAGGCAGTGCTTGATGTGCTGACGGATATCAATAACAGCGGCCAGACCGTGCTGATGGTCACACATGATGTCAAGTCTGCCAGAAGAGCGGACAGGATCATATATCTGAAAGATGGAGGCGTGACCGGAGAACTGAGGCTCGGAAAATATGTGAGCGAAGACAAAGAACGACACGAGAAGATCAGAAAGTTCCTTGAAGAGATGGGATGGTGAGGTGGATCATGATAAAGCTTATAAAGAGCAATATACATAAGGACCGCAGCGTGCTCATCGCATTCATGCTGATAATGATCATCTCATCCGCAATACTGGAGATCAGTCTGTTCCTGGGCGTATATGATAAGCGCTATGACAGGATAACGGAGGAGATGAACACCGGGGACGGGGTTTCCTTTTTCTACGGAGACAGCGATACGGTCCGCGGGATAATGGAGGATATGTCTGAGGTAGAGAGCTTTAATATCATCGATATCATTCTCCCCGCTGATATGACTTTCACTCTGAACGGATCCGATAAGGAGAAAAAGTTCAGTGATGTAATGTACTTCGACGTGGAAAGATATGCGTCCTTCGAAGATTTCTTTTTCGTTGAAAAAGATGACAGCATAAGCAGTGATTTCATATATCTGAACGTCTATACCGCATACTATAACGGCATCGGGATCGGTGATGTGATGCATCTTCACTCCGTGAACTTCGGAGAGTATGACCTGACGGTGGCCGGAATATATGAGGATTTTATGGCGGGAAATCCGTATTCCTATCTTTCCGCAATAGTGGATGATGACACTTACGGTATGATAAAAAACAGATCGGATGAACTGGAAGCATCCGGAACAGAATTTGCAAACCGCAGATTCATGAACTATACATTTGCGGACGGCGTCTCTCTGGACGACGGAGTCATGAAGATAAATGATACCGTGAATGCTGCGGGTATACCGATCGACGGGTATGCAGCATCACTGGCCAAGGCAGGTTATGTCAGCGCTCTGCATATAATCTCAGCTTTCATGACATCCCTGGCAGTCATCATCATGGTCATCTGCCTTATCATGATGGTCTTCACCGTAAACAATAACATCGACAGGGATATCAGGAATATCGGCGCACTCAGGGCCGTGGGATATACCGTCTCGAATATCAGAGCCGCTCTGTGCCTTGAGTTTATGGGGCTGGGTGTCATTGGAACGGTCATGGGTATAGGCCTTTCCTATGCACTGTTTCCTGTGCTGGAAAAAAGCCTGATCCGTCAGATCTCCGGAATGATCTGGGAAAAGAGATTCCATCCTGAACTGACATTTTCGCTGGTCGCCGCGTATATCATGATCGTTCCGGCAGTGGTATTTTTGGCGACAGCCAGGATCAAAAAGCTCCACCCCGCGACCGCTCTGAGATTCGGCCTTGCATCCAATTCCTTCAGGATCAGGTGTGCTCTTTTACAACACCAGGATCGACATGACCAATTTTCAGACCATGCTCCAGGGCGATTCTCCGGATGCGTATATCTATATCACCTACAAGGATGATGAAGAGCTTAATGAGATCATTGAGATCATCGGATCCATGGATGAAGTTACTGAAGTTTACGGACTTTCGGGCATCGATGGGGCAGCTTACGTCGGAGGATATGATTCGAACCTTCTGTATTCTGACAGACCTGAGTTTGTAAACTGCGGAATATATGAAGGAGTCATGGTCCGTGAGGATAATGAGGCTGTCCTCGGAAGCATCACCGCGGAAAAAGCCGGCGTAGGAGTCGGAGATGAAGTTGAGGTGAAGGTAGGAGACAGGACCGAGAGATTCCTTGTTACGGGATTGCAGCAGGCAGTTTACGGATTTGGAGAGAGGATATACCTGTCTGAAGGTGGAGCCCGGAGACTGGGTATCGATCCGGGATATACTTATCTCAGGGTCAGGATCACAGATCCGGATACAGAGTCCGTTGACAGATTCATAGATCGTGCGGAGTCGCTCCTCGGATCAAGGTTTACAGACAGCGAGAATCATTTCCGGGAGACCAGGAGCAGTGACAATGTTCCCGTCTATGTTGTGGGACTTGTAGTGCTTATAATAGTTATCATAAACATCATTGTAGTCATGGTGGTCATAAGACTTTTGCTCAAGACCGTTTTCATAAAGAGGGAAAAAGAATTCGGGATACTTAAATCAGTCGGATTTACCGGTGATCAGTTAAGGCTTCAGCTCTCAATATCGCTGCTTCCCACAAGTATCGCTGCATCACTGGCAGGAGCGGTGCTGGGGCACTTCCTGATAAATCCCCTTTTCAAGATTGTGTTTGGGAGCTTCGGCATCATGCAGTCGACTCTGATCATGAAGCCGGTGCTGATACTGTTATCAAGCCTTGCAGTATGTCTGCTTGTATTTTTCTTCAGCTTCATCCTCTCCGGCAGGATGAAGAAGGTTGCACCTTATGTGCTTATCCAGGAATAAAGGAG
>CACWJQ010000087.1 GCA_902761225.1 uncultured Lachnospiraceae bacterium
GGATCATCCGGCAGCATATCATTCATAAGCCTCTGATCAAGTGCCAGTTTTCGTCCGTCATTGGTGATCTTTAGCATGTTATCGACGGAAGAATCCACCATACGATTACGCACTTTCTCTGCTCTCTCGGCCAATGACTCCACCATCTGCTTCTGTGCTTCCGACGGCTTTAATGTCACATTCTCATACTCCGCCTCCGGCACGGGAAGTTTTAACATATCCGGTGTCTGTATGTCGGCACTCTCCTTAAAGAGCGCGATCAGCTCCGGCAGGTTAAAGAACTTTGCAAACCTTGTCTTGGCACGATACCCTGTGCCCTCTGGTGCAAGCTCTATCGCCGTCTGTGTCTCGCCAAAGGTTGCAGCCCAGGAATCGAACTGTCCCAGTCCCATCTTCTGGAGCGTCGCATACTGAAGATATCTCATGTTGGTATAAAGCTCCGTCATGCTGTTGCTGATAGGTGTTCCGGTTGCAAAGGTCACACCCTTACCGCCTGTCAGTTCATCCAGATACTGGCACTTATTGAACATATCCTGAGACTTCTGCGCTTCGGTTTGTGCGATACCCGCCACATTTCTCATTTTGGTATAGAGAAACAGGTTCTTATAATTATGGCTCTCATCCACAAACAGTCTGTCCACACCAAGCTGCTCAAAAGTTACTACATTATCCTTCCTGGTGGTATCGTTCAGCTTATCAAGCTTCGCCACAAGGGATTTACGGCTCTTCTCCATCTCCTTGATGGTATAGCGTTCGCCCCTCTCTGCCTTAGCTAATGCTATCGCAGTTTCGATTTCTTCGATCTGACGCTCTATGATAGCGATCTGTCTCTCCGTAGAAAGCGGGATCTTCTCAAACTGCGAATGTCCGATGATGACCGCATCATAATCTCCGGTAGCAATACGTGAACAGAACTTCTTCCTGTTGGCAGGCTCAAAATCCTTTTTCGTTGCCGCCAGGATATTTGCTCCGGGATAGAGTCTTAAGAAATCACTAGCCCACTGCTCCGTTAAGTGGTTTGGCACCACAAAGAGCGATTTATGACAAAGCCCCAGTCTCTTACTCTCCATTGCCGCTGCAGTCATTTCAAAAGTCTTGCCGGCACCAACGCAATGAGCCAGAAGCGTATTATCTCCATACAGGACATGCGCTACTGCATTTTTCTGATGGGGCTTTAACTCGATATCCGGTGTCATGCCCGGGAATTTAAGGTGCGAACCGTCATACTCTCTCGGTCTGGTTGAATTAAACAGCTCATTATACTTAGCCGTAAGAGCAGCCCTTCTCTCCGGATCCCGGAATATCCAATCCTTGAATGCTTCACGGATTGCTTCCTGTTTCTGACTGGCAAGGGTGGTCTCCTTTTTGTTAAGTACTCGCTTTTCCTTGCCGTCCTCCACCACGGTATCATAGATACGGGTATCCTTCAGATTAAGGCTGTCCTCTAAAATCTTATAAGCATTTGCCCTGCCGGTACCAAAGGTGCTATGAACAAGAGTGTTACCATAGTCGGCATTCTTGCCCTTCACGTTCCACTGCCCCGTGATACCCGAGAACTGCACACCTACCACATCCCTGTTAAAGAGATAATCCGGTGTCTGGAAGGTCTCACGCATAAAGTCCTCGATATACTTCGGATCGATCCAAGTAGCACCGATACGAACCTCTATCTCTGATGCATCCAGTTCCTTGGGCTGCACACGCTCAAGCGCAGATACATTCACCGCATACTCAGGGTGATTCTCCGCATAACTCTTTGCTACGGACAGCTTCTCCCTTACATTCCCGGACAGATACTCATCGGCAGTCTCCCACCTGTCTGTCAGCGGATTCTTAAAGATTACTCCTGCAAGCTCATCGGCTATCTCGTCCTCAGATTTACCTGCAAGCTCCGCCATATACGGCAGATCTACCCTTGCTTTTTCGGATAAGGATACAGCCAGCGCTTCACTTGCCGTATCAACACTCGTTACAACCTCTGCACGCTTGATGGTGCGCTTCGTGAACATATCTGCCTTGCCTTCAAACTTGCCCTCATCATCCAGCTTCTCCAGAGAACAGAGCAGGCAGTAGCTTGAATCCTGGTTAAATGCACGCTTATTGGTCTGGGAACTGATCAGCCCGAACTTCTTTGAAAAATCATCATATCTGTCATTGAGTTCCTGCTGTTTGGCCGTGATCGCCGCATCGGAATATTCTTCCATCTGCATATTGATAAGTTCCTGCGTACAGTCACGGATCCCGATCATACCCTTGATACGCTCTTCCATGCTTTCCGACACATCTGCAGGCTTCATGATACTGTTCTCACGGTAATAGACCTTATCATCCACTACACAGTAGCTGTAATTCTTCACATTCGGATCTGCAGGTATGGTATCGAAGGCAAGCTCCTCCCCTTCCTCCAGTTCTACTGCTTCATAGGTCGCGTTTATATTGCTGATCGCGTCTCTTAACTGTTCCTCAAAAGGTCTGCTCTCATCCGGCAGGCAGGCTGTCTCCATACCGTGAGGTCCCGATACCTCAGCCATCCTACCTACGATCATCTCAGGATGATCTGCAAAATATTGGTTCATGGAGATACCATCTGCATTGGTAGACAGATGCACCCAGTCCGGTTCGATATCCATCAGCCTGTCACGCTTCTTGAAAAAAAGAATGTCGGACGTTACTTCTGTTCCGGCATTCTCCTTAAAGGCTGTATTCGGTAATCTCACCGCTCCCACAAGCTCCGCCCTCTGCGCGAGGTACTTTCTCACCTGTGGCGACTGCTTATCCATCGTCCCCTTGCTTGTAACAAATGCTACGATACCGCCCGGTCTTACCTTATCAAGCGTCTTTGCAAAGAAATAATCGTGGATCTGGAAACTCAGCTTATCATAAGCTCTGTCCGGCACCTGATAATTACCAAAGGGCACGTTACCGACAGCCACGTCAAAGAAGTCATTCTGAAAATCAGTCTTTTCAAAACCGCTGATACGCACATCCGCCTTGGGATATAACTGTCTTGCGATGCGGCCCGTGATATCATCAAGTTCCACACCATAAAGCCTTGAGTCCTGCATCTTTTCCGGCAGCATACCAAAGAAGTTACCGACACCCATGGCAGGCTCTAAGACATTACCCTTTTCAAACCCCATATTTCCAAGAGCTTCATAGATACTGCGGATGATCACAGGACTTGTATAGTGGGCATTCAGGGTGCTCTCCCTTGCCGCCTTATACTCCTCATCCGTGAGCAGTCCTTTCAGCTGAACATATTCATCCGACCAGTTACTCTTGCTTTCATCAAAAGCATCCGCAAGACCGCCCCAGCCGACATACTGTGAGAGTATCTGCTGCTCTTCCGGTGTCGCCACACGATTCTCGTTCTCAACCTGCTTTAAGGTCTCTATTGCAGCAATATTCCTTCTGAACTTCTCCTTCGGACCGCCTGCACCAAGGTGATCATCCGTGATGCGGAAATTCTCCGCTCCGGTCTTGTCGATGGCTGGAGTCTGCTCTGTATTCTCATCCCTTGCCTCAGGTACTAAAGCAAGATCATCGTCGGGTGTCGGTGAAAGATCATTCTCCTTTTCACCATAGGCTTCCCAGAATCTTCCTGTCAGCCTGCGCGGGAAAGACTCATCATCCATAAACTCGAAACGGATGTTATCGAGGTCTTCCATAGATTCTGCTTTTTCTATCTTCTGAGCATACCTGCCGACTCTTACCTCATCAGACAGCTTTTCTTCAAGCTTAGTAAGCTCTGCCCCGGATAAACGGTCATAGAC
>CACWJQ010000088.1 GCA_902761225.1 uncultured Lachnospiraceae bacterium
TGGTCAGGAGTCAGGTGGTCAGGAGTCAGGTGGCCAGCAGCCAGGTGGTCAGACCGGCGGTAACGAAGGCGGTCAGACCGGCGGTAACGAAGGCGGCGGTTCTGATCCCGTTAGCGGCGGAGAGACCTGATAAACAAAACAAAGGACCTTTCAGACAAGTTCTGAAAGGTCCTTTTTATATGCTTCGTATCACATTACCGGTTAGGAAGTAAACACTATTCCCCTGCATCTTAACATCATTCCCACTGAAGAATGTGCGGACTCCTTATAGGTCGCATCAGTAAGCAGCGTTCGAAGCTTCAGGCTTTCCAGGGCCTTAAGCACCTGCTGTTTCTTCTCTTCAATCATAAAATTCTCTTTACACCATCACATATATGTTCGGTTTCATATATCACACGCACTCAGATGGCTGTCACTTAAGTAAGCGCTTCTGTTTCCTGCTTTTTCATAAGTCCGTGCTCTTCTCTGAGCTTTGCAGCCATAACCCTGAGGGACTTCAATCCGCCCTTCTTAAGTCCGCTGACAGTTCTGGCACCTGTTGCCTCAAAAACCGCGAACAGATCCTCAACAAATGTATCAAGCTCCTCCGGAGTCATTTTTCCTATATTCTCCTTGATCAGCTTGCTTGCGATACCTGATGCCTTGCCGGTCTTCTCAGCCTTATCCAGCTCCGTTCCCTCCAGACACCAGGATGCGGGATTGTGCTGGTATGCATACTTTGCGGTACTTTTAACTATTATGGGTGTTGTCACAGGATTCATCAAAAGGCCTACGATGGACTCTTCGGGTATGATGCTGACAAGCTTCGGAATTACATCCCTGATATCGTCCGACTCCGCCACATCTTTTTTAAATCCCGGACCATCATTACTGTATATGCCGATGATCCTGTCACGGTATTTGGCCTTACACTCAGCTCCTGCATAAACGGCGAGATGTCCGCCCTTAGAATGTCCGCCAAGCCTGAGCGGCCTGTCAGAGCCTGCAGCGATCCTGTTCAGATACCTGACCGCTTCCTTCTCGGCTTCCGTTTCCCTTATTGCAAGGAAAAAGTCTTCCTTCCATCCAACCAGGGTATCGTCAGTTCCTCTGTAAGCCACATAGCTCGTTCCGTCAGGAAGCATGAACTCCATGGCAGCAAACTGAAGGATCCTCTCGGTATCGTTAAGGCTCAGATAATTGCGGACCCTGATATCCCTGAACCTGGCACTGCAGGCTATCTCACGAAGGATAAGCGGTGCATCATGCAATACGGATCCTTCATGATATCTTTTCTCATCATATTTTTCCCTGAAAAAAATATCACAGATATCCACTATGCTCAGAGATTCCGAAGGACTGCTGAAGAATCCGTCCATCTCAACGTAAGAAACAACCGACAGGATCAGGTTATCTATCGTATTAAAACCGTCACGGTCAAATTCAAGGTCACCGCGCCACTTTATATAATCCCTTATGGTTCCCATAAAGCAGGCTCCTTAAATATGTATGATGTCTTTTCTTTGCTCACTATAACATTTCCATTATACAACTTTATTACAGTCTTTCGCAGTAATTACCCATATTCCGATTATTTTTTCCATATCTGTAAACCTTTATCACTGCGCGATCATATATCATTCAAAAAACGGCATGCGGATAAATCTTCTCTCCGGGTTTGTGATAAAATCTTTATATGGTATTTTCGAAAGCTAACATTATTCTATGATAAACGAGGTAATACACATGATATCAGCTGACGAAGCTATAGAACGCCTTAAGGAAGGCAACAGGCAATACGTCTCCACAGATACTTTTCATGCAGATATTTCGTCCACTCTGCTTGAACACTTTGCCAAAAACGGTCAGGAACCGTACGCCATCGTGATCAGCTGTTCAGACTCCAGAGTTATCCCGGAGAGAATATTCCACACAGCTATCGGTGACCTGTTCACAATACGTGTTGCAGGGAATGTCATAGACGATCATCAGCTTGGAAGCATAGAATATGCCGCAGGGCACTTAGGAACGAAGCTTATAGTAGTCCTTGGACACACACAGTGCGGAGCCGTAACTGCCGCGATACAGCACAATCCCAGCGGCTACATCAAGTTCATAACAGATGAGATAAAGCGGGCAATAGGAAATGAACAGGACGATTACAAAGCTGCCGTTCTCAATGTACACCAGAGTGTGGAGATGATAGAGTCAAGCCTCGAGATCCAGAAGGATGAAGAAGACGGACTAAGAGTTGTTGGTGCTATCTATCATATAGAAAACGGGACCGTTGATTTTGAAATATGATGCATGACAAAAGCCATCCAATCTGATCGGATGGCTTTTGCCGTGAAAGAGGGGGGATTTATCGATACTATGCACTTATGATCTAAATCTCTTGAGTACTGCGGAACCGGCGCTTTTTGCAACTGATCATACTCTCTCTCCAAAGTTGTCATTGCCGGTGAAAAGTTTGCCGGTTCCTGCAATCACTCCTCCCGCGACCTTCATTGCCCCACCACGGGCAACTGCCGCAACCTGTATCAACACGCTGCCGGTTTACTGAAAGACCAATAATAAAAGCCCTCTATCTGTTAATAGAGGGCGTTACTTCGATCTTCATGCAACTGGCTGCCATTTAAAAGGCCCTCTAGCTTTGCGTCATTGATTTTCATCAATTTTGCCAAACATATTTAACTGTAAGTAGATTATTACATATGCAAAAAGTGCCGTCAATGCCTTAAAAAAACTCAAACGTTTTCGAAATAAAAAAATTTTTATCTTATCCTTATTTCAACCTTAACAGGTTCTTTTACCAGCGCTGCGAACTCTTCTGCATCCTTGGGAGAACCGACTATACTGCCATAATGGACCGGGATGGCGACAGCGGGCTTCATCTCATTTATCACCTCTGCAGCCTTCTTCGCATCCATGGTATATACTCCGCCGATGGGAACAAGAGCTACGTCACACTTTACAGCTTTCACTTCAGCGGTTGCATCGGTATCTCCTGCGACATAGATCTTCTTTTCGTTATCGTGGATGATATATCCCACCCATCCCGCACTCTTCATATGGAAGGGCTTCATGGTGTTATACGCCGCCACCGTTTCAAACTCAAGTCCGTCCGCTTCATAGGACTGACCGGGTGCAACGGTAACAACTTTAGCAAATTTACCGGATACTGTTTTTGCCTTGTCACTCATCTTCTCAGGAACAACGAGTATGGTGCCATTTCCAACAACCTTGTCGATATCTTCGGGAGAAAAATGATCGTAGTGATCATGAGTTATAAAGATATATGCAGCATCGTTTGCAGCCTCTTTGATCCTGAACGGATCAACATATACGGGACCCTTTTCGCTCCTGATACAAATACTGTTATGTCCGAATACATCAATGTTCTCTGTCATTATCTGTACCTCCGATAACATGGTATAACGGTCGCAAATATTCGAGCTCAATCCTCACCAACAAGGTGAACCTTTATATAATCGTGACCGGTGGATGGAAGGAACTTATCGATCACATCCGAGGTTTTCAGTTTAAGGCTTGATGTGCACACGCAGGGGTGACAACCGACGTGATCATCCTTAAGCACATCTTCATCGATAAGAAGCTGTACATGGTGCTCTTTA
>CACWJQ010000089.1 GCA_902761225.1 uncultured Lachnospiraceae bacterium
GCCTCTGACCATTACCGTGCAGTGAAGCTCCGGAAAACGTTCCCTGAGTATCTCAAGGAAAATGCGGTCAAGGACGATCTCACCGCAGTTATCCGCGATGAGAAGGAACTCTTTCGCGTTTCCGCACGCCTTTAAAAATGATGCATACGTCACAAGATCCCGTTCTCCGAGGTCCGCCTCCTGAAAGAGAGCCAGGAAAGTATCCTTGTCCACATGGTTCATGGCACCGAAATCAATATAGTTTCCGACCCTCGCGTAGGCAAGTGCCCGAGCCAGCGGATCGGAAGCTTCACGGATCCCGGCCTTCACGTCCTTTTCCATGGAGAGGACAAGATCATTGTACATACGCTTGACCCCGGCATAGCTGTCCCGCTGTCCGCATCTCGCCTCATAGAGAAGATTGAATTGGTGGACCATATAAGGGGCTGTGTCCGTTTCACGCCGTTCATTAAGCAGCTTTCTGACCTCTCTCAGATAGTCCTCTTCATCAAGTCTCGCTTTCTGTTTGTCATAAAGGCACTCTGCGCATCGATCTGATATATACATAACTCCTCCTGGATTTAATCGCTGTTTGCTCAACTATTTGTATTTACGGCATGACAGTCAGGAATGCTCTCAGATTTATTTTATCATTCTTGCCGCTGTTTAACATCACACAATACCGCGATCCATACATTCAAGAACGCCTCAGGGTCTTCGGCATTTGCGTCAATTGCCATATGCGATCTTTATGATATCGTCTATTCCGGCTTCTTCGATGGATACATCCTTGAGAGCCTTCCTGGCGGACAGGTCAGCGATGATATCCGCGGCAGTGATATCGGATTTGTCAAATCTGTAGCGGGCAACATTGCCTTCGTGGCCGATCATCTCACACTTATCGTGTGATGGTGCTTCTTCATCATAGTATTCTACAACAAGAGTCTTATATGGAGCTATCCTGTCAGTAATCTCTTTAAGGTTTCCATCCTCCATCATCCTGCCGTGGTTGATGATTATGAGCCTTTCACACAGTTCCTGTATGTCGCCCAGATCGTGTGTTGTAAGTATTACAGTCGTCTTCCGGACCTGGTTTATCTCTTTTATAAACTTTCGGAGCGAATACTTGGCGGAAACATCAAGACCGATCGTCGGCTCATCAAGAAACAGAACCTTGGGAGAATGGAGCATGGATGCTACAAGATCTCCTTTGACACGCTGCCCGAGAGACATCTGACGGACAGGCTTGTCAATGAGTTCTTTAATGCCAAGTATGTCGTTCATGACATCCAGCGTCTTATCATAATCCGTTTGCTCGATACGGTAGATGTGCTTTAACAATTCGAATGTTTCACCAAGTCTGAGATCCCAGTTGAGCTGGGTTCTCTGACCGAACACGACACCTATGTTCCTTACAACTTCCTTCCGATGCTTTGTGATATCCTCGCCGTCTATCAACACACTTCCGCTTGTAGGCGTGAGTATGCCGGACATCATCTTGATGGTCGTACTTTTTCCGGCACCGTTCGGGCCGATGAATCCGACGATTTCTCCTTCGTCTATGTGGAACGACAGGTCCTTGACCGCGTGGATAACATCCGTGTTTCTTGTCACGAGTCCTTTCAAGGCACCTGACAGTCCGGCACCTTTGCGTTTTATCAAATAATCCTTGCTTAAGTTCTTAACGTCTATCATTGTCAGTTACCTGCACTTTCGTACTTTTTAAGCCCTGAATTGAAATATGCACCGGCGAGAAGCATCACAGCCAGGCCGACAGCAAGCGTGATGAATGATGTGGCCATTCCACCGGATAAGCCGTTATCAATCCCAAGAAGGGAAGATACAGGATAAAAGGAAACCCAGCCGATCGGGATCAGGTATGTCAGAATGAACTGCATACTCTCAGGATACATCGATATCGGATACATCGTGGTCCTGTCCATGATCTCCTGTGTATACTGCCCGAAATCAACTGCGCTTCTCGTGTGAAAAGAGGTGCTTCCGAGTAAGATATAGATTCCTCCCCGGATAAGTGTTGCACCGATCAGCATGATTATGACCTGCACAATGAACAGGAAGGATACCTGAACTCCGGACTTCGCACAGCCGTATATGAATACGATCACTCCCGGGATAAGATCGGTTATCCCGAAGATATTGATGTTTGTGAAGAAAAACTGGTACAGCACTCCGAGCGGTCTTGTAAGATACCTGTCAAAATCACCCTCGATCACATACCATCCCATGAACCATCCCTGAACAAAGAAGATCATCGACAGAGCGTGGGATATTACGGATAATCCGTAAAGGAATGCAAGCTGTCCGTAATTCCATCCGTTTATTTCTCCAAAAGACTCCACGACAAACTTAATGATCGCAAATCCCATGATGAACTGGAGCGGGTTGGATATGAACCATCCCACGATATTTGACGGATATTCGATTATCGTCATAAATGCCATCTTTATTACCTGGCCGGTCACATCAAGGTAATGGCACAGCGTATCAAATAATTTTCTCATACTCATCCTCCCTGAACCATCACTTTTCTTGTTATTCGGCTCTGCGCATAGAAGAACAGCGCAGATAAGATCACAAGCCATATAAACTGGATACGCATCTGCGATATCATCGTGGTCCGGTCGCCTCTTCCGATGTATATACTTAGCGGAAGCTGGTATATATACACGAACGGGAGTGCGGAAAGCACCTTTGATACGCTTTCCGGGAAAAACCATATCGGAATGATGCTTCCGGCCAGGAGCCTTATAAGATGTTTTTTTACCTGGATCAGCGCGTTATTGTTTATCGTCGCAAATGCCATCATCCCGAACAGAGCTGCTATCAGCCAGTTGATCAGAAATGACTCGACGACAGATATAACAAACATCGGGAGATTTCTGATATCTGCCATAACAGGAACTTTTATCATGAGCGATCCGATAAGAAGAATCGGGAGCATGTTCTGGAAAATAAGAGCGATAATACTTCCAATGTCTTCAGCAAGGAACATTCCGAACAGACTTATCGGTTTCATCATATCGGTTGCAACAGATCCCTTTTCAACGCTGTGTCCGATCCTTCTTTCGACATTTGTGATAAGGAGTACGGAAAGAGCGGATGATATTATGATGTAAGTCTGCATGCTGCCTGCGTCAACGCCGTTCACAACACTTCGGCCGGTATAGAGAGCTCTCCAGAAATATGCCGAGGTGATCATGATTATCGTCTGCATGATGATGTTCCCGTAAACATTGAACTCATATGTCATGCTCTTTATGATCTGGGT
>CACWJQ010000090.1 GCA_902761225.1 uncultured Lachnospiraceae bacterium
ATGTCTGAAAACAAATATTTTGAAAAAGCGCTCTCCGATATGAAGGACAGCTTCGCGGGAACTGACGGGATCAAGCATCTTGCGGACCTCGGCTATTCCATGCGTGATATACAGAAGTCTCTGGATTTCCCATTTTCCCTGGAGAAGATAGGGAGAGTCATATGGAACCATCACATCGCCAATGAGACCATACTTTTGAAGACACCCGGATCCGGCGCCGGAGAGTCGGGGTCCAGGTTCATCAAGAAAGTCGATGCCTTCGGAAAGCAATCCTTTATAAGGATAAGCGAACAAAAGACGATGCCTTCCGAACGGACATGGAAAAAACTTGTATTCCGCAGAGATGATGGGAGTATCAGGGAATTCCTGAATTCGTATTCCGTTTGCGGACCGGATTATGTCAGTCTGGATCTTGGACTGCTTAAGACCAGGAAGGATGCGCTGTGGGATGAGCTTTTATCGCTGTTAGACGGGGATGAAAGGGATTATATCGAATTCCTGCCATGGGACAACAGTCTTTCCAGTGTTTACCACCTGGTAGATGACAGGATCGTTGGGATCCTGGAGCACCTTGAAGGAAGCGGGTATATGCCGGGGGTTTTTTATTTTGCCCTTATGGATGTATAATCAAATCGTTTGGTGACTTTCGGCTGATCTGAAAGGAGTATGTATGGTCATTCATATTTATTATGGAGGACGCGGTGTGATCGATGATCCGACTCGTCCGGTCATTGAGAGGATGCAGAAGGTTCTGGAGGAACTCCGCGTTAACGTGGTCCTTTATAATCTTTATGAATATAAAAATACCATCCCCACACTTTCACAGACGGTCAAGGATGCGGATGGCATCATTCTGGCATCCACCGTTGAATGGTTTGGCATGGGCGGATATATGCTGCAGTTCCTCGATGCATGCTGGCAGTTCGGAGATAAGTCCAGGATCAGCGATATATATATGATGCCTGTGGTCATTGCCAGGACATATGGTGAAAAGCAGGTACTCGCGGATCTGGCCAACGCCTGGGAGACGCTGGGCGGAAAGGTTCTGACAGGGCTGTCGGGTTATGTGGACAATCCTCTTGATCTGGATGTCAATCCGGATTACATATCCATAGTCGAATCCCAGGCTGAGAAGCTTTACAGAGGGGTAAACCAGAAGGAGAAGGTATTTCCTTCCAGCAAAAAGGCTCTCACCGAAAGGGTTGGAACTCCCAATCCACTGGATCTGTCCGTTCCGGAAGCTGAGCAGCTCTCCAAGTATGTATCCGATGAAAACTATGTCCGTACCCAGAAAGAGGACATACAGGAGCTGGCAGTTCACTTTAAGGGAATGCTCATGAGCGAGGATGCCGGCAGCGAGGAGGAATACATAACCGAGATAAAGAGGGCCTTTAATCCCTCACCTGATGTAGCCGGAACCTTCGTTGTGAGTATCGAGGAAAAAAAGAACGACCTTATCATCGCAGTACAGGGCGCAAGGATCGATGTCAGATATGATAAGACCGACGCCTTCGACGTAAAGATGAAGATGAACAGGGATGTCATGGAGGATATTGTCACAGGAAGGATGTCATTCCAGAGAGCCTTTATGTCGGGAGCAATGGCAAGCATGAAGGGTGACTTCGGAATGCTCAGCAGTCTCGATAAGGTTCTTTCCTTTGCAAAATAACAGACACATGACGATTTAAGTTATTTCCATATATTTTTTCGGAGGGAAAAATGAAGAAAGACGATTGTATTTTCTGCAAACTTGCAAACGGGGTTTTCCCCACCAATTCCATTTATGAAGATGACAGGTTCAATGTTATCCTTGATAACGGTCCCGCAACAAAGGGACATGCCCTGATCCTTCCCAAGGAGCATGCTGACAACCTCTTTGAACTTCCCGAGGATACTGCAGCGGAGGCAATGAAGCTTGCAAGAAAGCTTGGAAAGCATATAATGGATACCCTGGGGGCAGACGGTCTCAATATCGTACAGAACAACGGTGCAGCTGCGGGACAGACTGTCATGCATTTCCATCTGCATATAATTCCCAGATATGAGGGGGACGGACAGAAGATCCTCTGGGATCCCACATCTCCTTCCGCAGAGGAACTCACACAGATAAAGGAACAGCTTGTAAAATAATGAGAGAGATAAGTTCAGAGATCATCACACAGACCATTGCACAGATGTGCATAGAGGCCAATCATCATCTTACTCCCGACATGGAGGCGGCACTCATAAATGCCGGAGAGTCTGAGATTTCACCACTTGGAAAGCAGGTTCTGTCCCAGCTCAGGGAAAATCTGAAGATAGCTGACGAAGACATGATCCCCATCTGTCAGGATACCGGAATGGCGGTGGTATTTGTAGAGATGGGACAGGAGGTGCACATTACAGGTGCATCTCTTTCCGATGCCATCAACGAAGGGGTGAGAAAGGGATATACCGAAGGGTACCTGAGGAAATCGGTTGTCGGAGATCCCCTTGAAAGAGTCAACACAGGAGACAATACACCTGCGGTGATCCACTATGATATCGTTCCGGGTGATTCATTTAAGCTGACCGTAGCTCCCAAGGGCTTTGGCAGTGAAAATATGAGCAGAGTGTTCATGCTCAAGCCTGCTGAGGGAATTGAGGGCGTTAAAAATGCCGTGCTCACTGCCGTAAATGACGCCGGCCCCAATGCCTGCCCTCCCATGGTCGTGGGCGTGGGAATAGGCGGAACATTTGAAAAGGCAGCCATCATGGCAAAGAGGGCTCTTCTGCGTCCCGCCGGTGAGCATTCGGAGATCCCATATGTAAGCGACCTTGAGAAGGAGCTGCTGGAGAAGATCAACAAGTCCGGCATAGGCCCTGGCGGTCTCGGCGGACGTATGACCGCACTTGCAGTCAATATCCTTACATATCCCACCCATATCGCAGGGCTTCCCGTAGCGATCAACATCTGCTGTCACGTTAACCGTCACAGTGTAAGAGAAATCTAAGGAGGCATACAATGGACAGGAAAATTCAGATGCCTCTTTCAAAAGAGGACGCACTTTCGCTTAAATGCGGTGATTATGTATATCTTACCGGAGTCATATATACCGCAAGAGACGCGGCACATAAGAGGATGTATGATGCCCTGAGGAAGGGGGAGAGCCTTCCGCTTGAGATAGCCGGACAGACCATCTATTACATGGGACCTTCTCCTGCAAGAGAGGGAAGACCCATCGGATCTGCAGGTCCCACCAC
>CACWJQ010000091.1 GCA_902761225.1 uncultured Lachnospiraceae bacterium
ACAGAGAAATCCTCATATATGATCTATTACGGAGAACTTAATCCGGATATCATAAATGAGGCTAAACAGTATGAGGTATTTATACTTCATCCAAGGACCGGTAATGTTACCCGCGAGCAGGTTCAGGAGATACGTTCAAGCGGCACCATTGTGCTTGGCTATGTGACAATAGGAGAGGACCTGAGGACAAGCTGGATGACTCCGGAACAGATGCTTCAGGATGAGAGATTCATCGGAAACGGAGAGGGCCCAAGAGTGGATCCAAGACCTGCGGGAGCCACTACCTTTGATGATGTGGATATAAACGGAAATCCCTCTGACGGCGGTACCGGATATGCGTCCTACTATCTTGATGACAACGATCATGACGGAAGACCGGATTTCAATCCTTACTTTGCATGCGCATATGTAAATATGGGTGATCCCAACTGGTACCGGGTTGTGGATGATATGACGATCGACGGACCTGAGCAGATCCCCGGACTCAGGGAGGTACTGACTGACGACTACGGACGCGGCCTTGGATGTGACGGAGTGTTCCTTGATACCATCGATACCTGTGCTCCGAACTACTACACATCCGACGATCAAGAGAATAAGACCCGTTTTGAGTGGACCGCACCCGGCGTGGCTGAATTCTGCAGAAGGATCAAGGAGGAGTATCCCGACAAGCTGATACTTCAGAACAGGGGCATATTCTTCTATAATCCCAACCTTCCCCATTACAAGTATTCGCCAAGGCAGTATGTGGATTATGTAATGTTCGAGAGCTTCATGCTGGATTCCAATCCGGGTTCGGCAATGAATGAGAATTTCTATCTGGATAACAGATATGTCTATGCCCCCAAACTGGTGGCAGAGGCTTCACGCCCGGACGGATTCCAGATATTGTCCCTGGGATATGCTGAGGGTCCCGCAGAACTCCAGCTTAAGGAGACGCTTCTTGAAAACAGCACGGTGGGTATGGATGTGCTGATGGCGGATCTGAATGAGGCAGAGTCTCTTGGCTTTATGCATTATATTACCGACGGATATGTCACAATGACCAATGACTTTGTTATCCATCATGAAGACAAAGACGATAATGAGATGCCGGTATGGAGCAGTGTTTACAATGACTCGCCCGTCTGGCCTCCCAGCGAACCGACTCCCCGTGTGGGAATCTGTGAAGCAGAGCCCGTCGAGGATGGCATGACAGTGCGCTGGGATGTGGCTCTTGATGAAAATCCCGTTTCTTATGTGCTTTACTATCAGACTGAAGAGTTTGATTTCGAAAATGATCCTAAGCTTGAGACTGCCGAGTCAGTCATTCTTGTTCCTGAGATAGGAAGAGGGTATGAGAACGGCGTCGGGCCCGATGTATATCCTTTTGAAGCGACCGTAAGCGGACTTGAATCAGGTACAAAGTATTACTTTGTCATTAGGGCAAGGGACAGCTCAGAGCTGCAGAATGAAGATGACAATACGGTTGTTCTGACAGGTGTTCCTGATTAAGATCAACGGAAACCGGACCGGCATTCTAAAGTTTTTATTATGGGAAAATAAACATTTTCTAAAGAAAACGAATTCTTAAGATATTATTAAGTTTTTTTGGCCGGAATCATTGACAATGGGTTTTAAACAAACTATAGTAATACTTGTAATTTCAAGGAAGAAGGGACTTGAATACTAGTATGCAGATGGGAGACTGTCATATTGGGATATGGGTTTCTTCGAAGGGTTAAGAGAGAGATTATTAGCGAGGAGGACATGTAAATGAAGGCATATGTAAAGCCCATGGTACTTGAGTTGGAGGATATCGCTGAGGGAATCTACGCAGCAAGCGGAGAACCTGATAACAACGAGAACAACAACGGTAACGAAGGAAACAATAACAACGAGCACAACGATAAGGAAGATGAGTGCTGGACCATTCAGATCACTAAGGAGCAGGTAATTGCTCATGAGGGTATTGCCAAGTTCCGTGTTGTTGCTACCCATCCCAATGCTGTTCACATTTCTACAGCATCTACCGTTACTGTATTATTTAATCAGCCTGTAAAGAGCGCAAACTTTGAGGGCTTCGATGTAACTGTATCCGGAAGCACTGTTACTCTTGTAAGACAGTCTCATGGTAATGCATACAACAGTCTTGATCAGTACAATTCAAACCTTGAGGTTTATTGTGATGATGCTGAGGCTATTAACACTGTTTCCTATAGCATTTCCTGTACCAAGGATTATAATGTACAGGGTGGTATCTGATCATTTAGATAAGATATGCTTTGAATTATGAGGTGATAATAAAGATAACCGCCGATGATCATCAGGCGGTTATCTTTTTTTGAGTGATTTATGTTAAAGAAGATCATAAAATTCTTTAGTAGAAGGTCAAATTTCAGAGTTCTGAAAAAACGAATTCTCTGGATTGCCGGGTATGCCCGCAAATACTGGAAAGAGATGATCTTTTATACCGCTCTGGGACTTTCGGGAGCGGCTCTTTCTCTTGTTACCAGCTTTATATCCAAGAATCTTGTTGATATAATCACAGGACATCAGACCGGACAGGTCATTTCCACATTCATTACGATGATAGGAATGACTCTTGGCTCTACTCTGATCACTCAGGTTTCTTCTTATTTTTCTTCCAAGATCAATATGAAGGTGGAAAATACTCTTAAATCTGAGATATTCGAGAAGATCCTTGATGCCGACTGGGAACAGCTGAGCAGATTCCATACCGGAGATCTCCTAACCAGATGGGGAAATGATGTAACATCTCTGTCAAATGCAATCCTTAGCTTTATACCCAATTGCATTGTTTATCTGTTCAGATTCGGGGCTGCTTTTGCGATGATGGCATATTATGACATCTCCTTTGCGCTCATCGCTATGGCCGGAATGCCCTTTACCTATTTTATCTCAAGAAATCTTACCCGCAGGATGCACAGAAACAACATGAGGAGCTCTGTGATGAATGCGAAGATGTCAGGGTTCAATCAGGAGGCCTTTTCCAACATCCAGACCATCAAGGCATTTGATATGATAGACCATTATGTGAAGCGTCTGAAATCCCTTCAGTCCGATTACATTAAGATGCGTCTGAATTACCAGAAGGTTTACATTATAATCTCAATCCTTCTTACTATTGTCGGCCTTGCCGTATCCTATATATCATATGGATGGGGTATATACAGGGTATGGTCCGGAGTCATCACTTACGG
>CACWJQ010000092.1 GCA_902761225.1 uncultured Lachnospiraceae bacterium
GGAGTGGGAACTGGAATTCGCCTATCGTTACGACGGATATCAGGAGGTGCTCTACAGGTGCTGGATATGGGAAAATCCCGGGCGTGCGGCATATGAGGGTGAGCTGTGGATAAGGACTAAGGAAGATATGATCTTCAGATGGGATTCCCCGGTATAAAGTTCATAAACCCCTTTTTGACAGATAAAGGGCGGTTCCCGGTGAACCGCCTTTTTTTCAATTAAGAAACAGTTAAGAAACTGACAAGGTACAGCTCAAGACTTGTTAAGGCCCCGTGGATTATATTGGTATCATCAAGGGAAACAAAAGTAAGGAGAAATAAAATGGATAAGAAAATGATCTTACAGGCTAAGGAGCTTTCAAAGACCTTCTCTAACGAGTCTGTTCAGCAGCATGTACTTAAGAATCTGAATCTGAAGATATATAAGGGTGACTTCACTGTTATTATGGGTAACTCCGGATCCGGAAAGAGCACGCTTCTGTATTCCCTTTCGGGAATGGACAGACCTTCGCTTGGCACCGTCAGTTATTATCTTGGCGATGGAGACGAAGCAACTGACATATCGAAATACAGCAACGATAAGCTGGCACTTTTCAGAAGAAACCATGCGGGATTCGTCTTCCAGCAGAATTACTTAAACGACAGCATGAGCGCTCTGGACAATGTCATGATCAGCGGTCTTCTGAAAAATAAAAACAGAAAGGAACTGGCAGAAAAGGCCAAGGGACTTCTTAAGAGAGTGGAGATATCGGAAGCGGATTCCAGGAAATTCCCCGCACAGCTTTCCGGAGGCCAGCAGCAGAGAGTTGCGGTGGTAAGAGGCGTCATCAATGATCCGGAGATCCTTTTTGCGGACGAGCCCACAGGAGCTCTCAACTCTCAGAATACCGAGAACGTACTTGATATCCTCAGTGAGCTGAACGCTTCCGGACAGAGCATCGTGATGGTAACCCATACAATCAAGGCTGCGGAGCGCGGCAACAGAGTCATATATCTGGCAGACGGATGCATTTCCGATGAATGCGATCTTGGAGAATATGCCGGAGATTACAGGGACGAATCAAATCCGGACAGGGAAAAGGCGCTGGAAAGACATAGGAAGCTTAAGGACTTCCTTCAGGAGATGGGGTGGTAAAATGTACAGATTATTCATGATAGCAAGGAACAACATCAAGAGACAAAAGGGTGACATGATCACCTTCATGCTCCTCACCTTCCTGTCTGCATTTCTTATATTCGACTGTGCCTCAGCCCTTCTCGGTATGGGAAAAGTAGTGGACGACCGCTTTGAAACCATAAACGGAGCCCATGTAATGCTCTATACCACCGATCTTGAGATGGACGAGAAGGCGGCAGAGGATGCCTTCAGGGAAAATGAGCACATCGCAGAGTATGAGAAGACTCCCTTCGTTAACGCCATTGCCGAGCACCGCTTAAAGGGCGAGGAGGAATTCGGACAGTATCAGTTTTTATTTGAAAGCTACGGCGAGACCAAGGATCTCATGAACATAGTGATGCCTGTGACCTCCTTCGGCAGGAACGATATACTCCTTCCTCTTTTCCTCGAGGGAAAATACCCCCTTGGTTCATGCATGCAGATCAGAATGGACGATGAGATCTACGACCTGAACGTTGCGGGCTATATCCAGGATCCCTACTTCAGCAGTTCCGTAAATATCACCGTATATTCGGTAGTGGTATCACGGGAGATGATGGATGCCTTTTCAGAGGACCACCCGGGTGTTGCCGTTAAGGGTCATATCTATAAGGGAAGATGCGCTGACCTTTCATACAATACCAATGATCTTGAGGGGGAGATATCCGCGGTTTACAAAGCTTCTCTTGAGGAAGCCAAAGCAATAACTCCCGGGATCATCGTACCCGAGCCTCTGCTCATCAACTGGCAGATGATGCGCGGCGGAGCACAGTTTATGCCCATGGTATTTATGGCAGTGATACTTATCTTCGCGATCATCATTCTCGTGATATCACTTGTCGTCATATCCTTCAGCATCAGGAACTTTATCGCAAGGAGCATGAAAAATACGGGGATCCTTGAAGCCTGCGGATATACCGTGACGGAGCTGAGACTTTCCATGTTGGTGCAGATACTTCTTGTTACCCTTACAGGATCGGGCCTTGGCGTCATCGCTGCTGTTGTGACCTTCAGGTATTTTGCTGTGGTGATCACCATGATACTCGGTCTTGAATGGACTTGCGGTTTTAACCCGATCACAGGCCTTAGCGTCATCTGTGCGCTTCTTATCATTGCAGTTTTTCTTTCCGCATCCATCAGCGCACCTCTTAAGAAGATACCCGTGCTTGATGCGTTAAGAGGCGGAATATCCACGCATAATTTCAGGAGGAATTTCTTTCCCTTTGAAAAAACTCCCCTCCCCATTCCGGTTGTTCTTTCCTTGAAGGACAGTCTGGGAAATGCAGGAAGAAACGTACTTATCGTATTTATATCTGCGCTCCTTATGATCGCTGCACTTGCAGGTTTTGGGATAATGGAGAACTTCGGAAAGGATCCTGCCGGTCTCATCAGGTTCATGGGCATGGATATGGCAACCATCAGGATAGTCGGAGAAGACGGATATACTGAGGATATAGCTGCATTAAACGGTGCCGGCAAGGTTGTAAAATGTGCAGATTTCGAACCCGTGATCTCATTCGGTGAAAACTCAGCCGGACTTCATGTAAATGTTGCAGATGATATTAATAACATTGAGAACCTCAATCTCATTGAGGGAAGAGTCATAGGAAGCGATAACGAGATCATGCTCACAAACGGTGTCATGGAGGATCTGGGAGTTAAGGTCGGTGATGTTGTGACACTTGAATATGCCGGAAGAAGCGCTGATTATCTCGTATGCGGAAGCCATCAGAGAGTGGACCGCATGGGCAGAAGCGCCTATATGACCTTTGATGGAGCATCCAGGATCCGCTCGGGTGATTTCCCGGTCTACTACAATGTGATGGCACTTGAGGGAGTAAGCTACGACGAGCTGGAATCTGAGGCAAGGGTGCTTGCAGAGGAGAAGGGACTTGATCTTTCATATCAGAATCTTGATAAGATGATGAAGGATACAGCCGGCACCCTCGCACTAGCCATGAAGCTTCTATGCATCATCATCACAGGCATAACCATATTCATAGTAATATTCGTTGAATCCCTTGTGATCCGCGCCAAGATGGCCCG
>CACWJQ010000093.1 GCA_902761225.1 uncultured Lachnospiraceae bacterium
AGAACATCAAGAACCAGGGTCTCCTGCAGCCTCTCACTGTCAGGCCTGTTGGTGATGCCTATGAGATTGTATGTGGCGAGCGACGTTATAGGGCAGTCAGGAAGAATGCCGGTGAGATCACCGTGAACGTGCCGGTGGAGAGTGTTCTGCCTCCGAAGGATGAACTCGTCCGTCCTTATGATCTCATTTCGGGAGAGGCACTTTACAGGATAAGCCTGTATGATACGAAGGATGGTAAATATATCTTTATCGATCTGCATCATATAATTGCAGACGGTGAATCATTCGATATACTGCTTTCGGACATTGATTCAGCATATAATGGAGAAGAGCCCGACACAGAGACCTATACCGGATACGAGGCTGCACTTGATGAAAAGAATGCCAGAAGATCGGGAAGATTTAAGACGGCAAAGAATTGGCTTGAATCAACATTCAGCGGATGCAGCGGTGTATCCGTTCCCGGGGACAGAGGTGTGATCGCTGAAGCAGAAAACATCGTTCCTTCTATCGCACCGGACAGCGTTTATGCGGATGAACATATAGGCACAGTTAAATATACGGGTTTAGCCGGCGCTGAAAAAGTTCGCGACTTCTGCAGCGAACATGATCTTACCGAGAACGCATTCTTTACGGCTGCCTTCGGTCTGGCGCTTAAGATATATACCGGACTGGATGATGCCGTGTTTACAACAATATATAACGGAAGGAGCGATCCGAGAACGCTAAGAAGCATAGCTATGTATGTAAAGACACTGCCTGTAATCTTAAGCTTAAAGAGCAGTGAAACAACAGTGGGCGCGGTAGATGAATCACGAAGTCTTCTTCTGAATGCCATGGCCAATGATGTGGTAAGCTTCTCGGAAATAAGGACTGAGTACGGAATAGATTCCGATGTCCTGTTTGCTTATCAGGGTGACCTGGGCACTTCATCCGTCGAAACACCGTATACAGGAGAAAAAATTAAGATAGGTGAAGGAAATGCAGAGGAGATAGAGCTGTCTCTGTCACAGGCTAAAGCGCTGTTTGGTCTTGATATTTCTCTTAAAGGAAACGGAATTGTATATGAATTCGAATATGATCCTTCCGCTTATCGCAGGGAAACAATGGACAGCTTTGTAAGTCTTTTAGACCATATTGTATCACTCCTGATAACAAAAGAAAGACTTTCGGAGATATTTGATGATGGAGGGGTTAAGGCCTTTATACCGGAAAAATCATCCGGATCGGATATAAAGGATAAGGCTGCAAAAGATTTTGGTACTGAAGCGAAGGCAGGACAGGGAGCCGGCAATGGGAATACAGCCGGATCGGAGGATCTGATACAGGAGTTCTGTGAAATATTTAAAAAAGTACTGTCACTTGATAAGGTGGAAAGAGACAGTGATTTCTTCAAGCTCGGTGGTACATCCCTGACTGCAGCGAAGGTAATGATGGCATCAATGTCAAGAAATCTGCCTGTTGTTTATCAGGATGTTTTCGATAATACAACACCGGAAAAGCTTGCATTAATGGTTGAGGAAAAGCAGAAGGCAGAGTTCGGAAGCGGAAATACTGCAGGAGAAGCTGCTACCGAGATGGATTTAAGAGCAGTGAGCAAGGGAGAGAACGGACCGCTTGCACACAACTGTGATGAATATCTTGACAGGATTGCTTTGGGACATGGGGAATACAGGATTACAGGAAATGTTGTGGTTACCGGCGCTGCCGGTTTCCTTGGGATACATGTACTTAAGGAGCTTCTTGAATCGGATGCTCCGGAGATTTACTGTCTGATCAACGGAAGAGGTGAGGATGCAAAGGAAAAGCTTAAACAGACCTTCTTCTATTATTTTGAGGGTGCGCATAACGAAGAATTTGATAAAAGGATAACGGTTGTTGACGGTGATATAACAAGTCCGGAAAGTCTGGTTGAACTGGAAAAGTATGATTTTATCATGCTTATCAACTGTGCTGCCTGTGTTAAGCATTTTGCCAAAGCAGACATGATGAAACAGGTAAATGTATATGGAGTGGGTAATCTCGCCGACCTCTGTATTAAGAAGGGAGCAAGGCTTATACATGTGTCAACAACATCGATCGCAGGTGACTGTGTCGGTGAAGGAAATCACCCGGAAGTCCTTGATGAGACCAGACTCAGCATGGGTCAGGAGGTTGAATCCAACATATATGTTTACACCAAATACCTGGCTGAGAAACTGGTGATCGATGCTGTTGAGAAGAAGGGGCTCGATGCCAAGATCATGCGTGTCGGTAATCTTATGAGCAGACATGAAGACGGTGAGTTCCAGATTAATTTCGAGACCAACAATTTCATGAATACCTTAAGGGCTTATCAGGTGCTTGGCTGCTATCCTGTCGATCTTATGCATGAACAGGATGAATTCTCACCGATTGACGAGGTGGCAAGAGCCATATTACTGCTTGCATCCACACCGTCCGAGTTCACGGTATTCCACCCATACAATTCACATTCAGTTGAGATGGGTGATATAGTATATGCGATGAATAACGCAGGCATAAATATAGATATTGTTGAAAGAAGTGAATTTGATACAAGGCTTAAGGAAGCACTGGCTGATGATAACAAAAACAGATATGTGTCGCCGCTTGTAAATTATGATCTTGACGATGATGAACGGCGTGTTGAGAATGGCGCGGATAACATCTTCACTGTAAGGGCGCTTTACAGACTGGGCTTTAAATGGTCCCTGACGGATGCGGAGTATATCCGGCATTCGATCGAGATGCTTGATTCACTTGATTTTTTTGAGGATTTAGTGTGATATTTACGATCAAAGGGTTACAAAACAGAATTTGCGGTGTAAAGTGGATTATAAAAAAGTATGGTCATAAGGAATCCGAAGCTTTATGACCGGTAACGGAGGAAAATAAAATGACGATCAAAAAAACAATTAACGGAAACGAAGCGGTTCTTTCACTTGAAGGATGGCTTGATACGGTTGAATCCCCCAAGCTTCAGGCTGAACTTGATTCTCTTGAGGGTAATATAGACAGCCTTGTTCTTGACCTTGCCGGGTTACAGTATACTTCATCATCGGGAATAAGACAGATAGTAAGCGCATATAAGAAAATGAAGGGCGCACTTGTCATAAGGAATACATCCGAGGGAGTAATGGGAGTATTTAAGGCAACCGGTCTGGATAAAAAGATACATTTCGAATGAGTACAAA
>CACWJQ010000094.1 GCA_902761225.1 uncultured Lachnospiraceae bacterium
ATACTGTGCCTGTACTCCGGGAGCTCATTTTACGGTAAGGACGGAAGATTCTTCAGGGCGCTCAGAAAGGGCGAAAGGATGGTATGCGTTTTCCTCCATGAGCTTTCCTCTGTGCTGATCCCTTCGGTATTTGGATTCGTAAGTATCAGGATGCTCGACGGTGAAAGCGTTCCCATCGGCCGTGAGATCCTGTGCTTTTCCGTATTTCTGATCCTTACATGTATATGGAGCGGCGTGTTTGTCTCCTTCTTCAAGAAAAGTGAGACCTATCTTCCGGTGGTTTCGGTGCTGCTGTTTATGAGCTTTGCCCTGTGCCCCGTGTTCTTTGATCCCGGAAAATACATTCCGGTTTTAGGCTATGTTGTGAGGATACTTCCTCCGGCCTTCTATCTGTACATGATATAAGTCAGCTTCTGCAGGCGGGAGGATGCCCCGGTGAAAATGATGTCTGCATCTGCAAATGCGCGCAAAGGTTGACATTTTACAGGTAAAATAAGAAAATACATGTGTTTTGATAGTTCCAAAGAAGGGAGAAAAACCAATGAAATGTAAGAATTGCGGAACTGAATTGGAGGAAGGCGCTGTTTTTTGCCAATCCTGCGGTTCGAAGGTAGAAGAGGCCGCCGTGGAGGAGAAGAAGGAAGAAGCTCCTGCTGAGGAAAAAAAGGCTGAACCTGCTGCAGAGGAGAAGAAGGAAGAAGCTCCTGCTGAGGAGAAAAAGGCTGAATCTGCTGCAGAGGAGAAGAAGGAAGAAACTCCTGCAGAAGAGAAAAAGGAAGCTTCCCAGGAAAAGGCAGAAGAGGTGAAGACTTCGGAAGCTGAAAAGGCACCGGAGCAGGCTCAGGCAGCACCTCAGCCCCAGGCAGTACCTCAGGCTCAGCCGGCACCTCAGGCTCAGGATGCACCGGGGAAGAAATCCAAGGCTCTGCCCATTATCATCGCAGCAGCTGCCGTAGTGGTGCTTGCTCTTGTTATAGGACTTGGCATTAAGCTGATCTCGGGCTTTTCCAAGGGTAATAACAGCGCTTCCACCATGGCTGTATATCTGAGCAGGAACACCCTTGTATATACTCCTGACGCTACGGCTTCCGAGCCCAAGCTTTTCGAGATCTGTGATATCGAAATGGATAAGGATATCTATTATATCCCTGACAATCTCGTTACCATCACAGATGATGAGAAGTATATCTATTTCTTCAACGATGTGAACGATGAGGGATGTGCGGATCTGTGCAGGGTTCAGACCGGCAAGCTTGGCAAGGATAAGGACAAGAACGAGAAGAAGATCGAAGAGATCGACGACAATGTCAGGGTTTCTTCACTCAGACTGCTTGACGGCGGAAGAGTTGCATACATAACCGGCAAGGATAAGCTCATGATCTTCAATGGCAAGGAGAGCATCGAGATCCAGAAGGATGTTACATATCCTTATGTCATCAAGGATGGCAAGGCTCTGGTGTATCTTGGAGAAGAAGATAAGGATGGCAACTATACTCTTTTCTATCTTGATGCAGGTAAGACAGATGCGGAAGCACTTGAAGAGGAAGTCAGCTATATCAGTTCGGTTGATGATAAGGGAGTTTACTATTGCGTAGAGGATGAGGAGAACTATACCAGCGCTCTTTATTTCTATGCATTCAGCGATGGAAGCACTGTGGAGATAACCGATGATTATTCCTATGGCTCCAAAAAGACCGACAACGGATTCTATTTTATAAGTCATGCAGAGAGTGAGCTTTGTCTCTATGATTACATCAAGGATCCTTATGCAAGTGATGATGAAAAGCTCGTCCAGCCGGTTTACCCTGAGTACAGCGACGGCTTCATCCCTGCAAGCTCCATGGATGCTTTTGATGCATACAAGATGGACCGTATCGTAAAGAGATATAACGGGGATCCCGTAGCGTACATGGAGGATAACTGCTCCGTTACCACATATCATGAAGTCAGATACTATTACATCTGGAACTCTGATACCGGCGAAGCTTTCTATTATGATATATCCGGCGATAAGTTCTATGTCTATGATGATGCTACTTATTCCAGATGCTATGAACAATACAGCAGTGACAGCGAAAAGTGGTATGAGGCCCAGAACAGGATATATCTCAGACAGGCTCTCAAGGATTACACCTTTGATCCCGGCTATCAGACCCTCAACTATTTCCACGACGGTAAGGTTGAGGAGCTTGTTGAAAAGTGTTACAACGTTAACTTTATCTTTTCAGACACCACTCCCATGGCGGTTTATACTACCCCTGAGGAGGATGATGTAGAGAAGATAAGCATTGATGATATAACTTATGCCTATGATGCATATGACAGGCTTTTCGGTTATGGTGCCGGTAAATATGACAGAAAGGTCTTTGCTGCCATCGGTTCCGAAGCCGGAATATCCCTTGATCTCGAAGGCCAGATCGATGGTGCCACTTACTCCGAAGATGAAGGACTGTTCGCTATCACCATTGATACACTTGACAAGAATGAAACTGAAGAGAGGAATGTATATCTGTACTCTCTCAAGGGAACAACCTTTACTCTTGATTCCAAGTTCGATGATGAAGCAGAATGCGTTGCTGCATTTAAGAAGGGACAGGTATTCTTCATAAAGGGTGTTGACCGCGGCTCGATGGAGGGAGACCTTTACATCTACGATGGCAAGAACACTACCAGGCTGATCAAAAACGTTAACCTCTATAACTATGGATATGTATTCGATAACGGCAGCATGATCTGTTACAAGGATACCGATGCTATCCTTTACAATAAGGCCGGTGAGGAGATCGTAAAGCTTGGTGAGATCGAATATGCTTACAGGAACCTGAACTATATCTCAGACAAGAAGATCGTATTCCTGGCAGGGGATAAGCTCCGTTTCTACAATGGCAAGGAGATCGTCAAGATAGCTAACAGCGTGGATAAGATCTGGTTCAGCAGAACAGGCTCTTATACCCAGATGGGCTTTATTTAAGACATGGCTGATCGGGGAGCGGGACGATGAGTCCCGCTCCTTTTTTCTGTCCTTTTTGTGAAGTAA
>CACWJQ010000095.1 GCA_902761225.1 uncultured Lachnospiraceae bacterium
TGTATATTCCTCCCATTGAATTATCTCGCAAAACAGTATAACACAAAATATTAGAAATTACCACTATAGATATTAAGAAATGATAGTGATTTATCGGACAAAGAATAATATAATGAGTTCAGACTTAAGGAAAGTCGGTACAACAACTGTATGAAAGGAGGTATTCCAAATGTATAATTTCAATTTCTACAATCCCGTAAAAGTCCTGTTCGGCCCCGGAAGGCTGAATGATCTCCATGAAGAAGCCCTTCCCGGAAAGAAGGCGCTGATCGCCATCGGCGGACAGTCCGTAAAAAAGTATGGGTATCTTGAAAGGCTGGAGAAGCAGCTTGATATGGCAGGCGTAGAGCATGTGATTTTTAAGGGCATCCGTCCAAATCCTACCCGCCAGGATGTAATGGATGGTGCAAAGGCTGTGCGTGATAACGGATGTGATTTCGTTATCGCTCTTGGCGGCGGCTCCGTTATGGACTGTTCAAAGTGCATTGCGCTCATGGCAGCCAATGATGGCGATATCTGGGATTATTCGCTTTCGGGAACCGGCGGTAAGAAGAATCCAGCAAATCCAGCCATCCCGATCGTGTGCATCACAACCAGCGCGGGAACGGCAAGTGAGGTTGATATTGCATCTGTTATCTCTGATGATGAAGCGGATGAAAAGACCGGAATTTTCTTTCCTTCCATGTTCCCGACCATTTCCGTGGTAGACAGCGATCTGATGATGAGCGTACCGCCGAAATTTACGGCATATCAGGGAATGGATGCTTTCTTCCATGCATCGGAAACAGTGGTGAATAAGAATGTGCATCCTATGGCAGAAATGTTTGCGCTAAAGACCATCGAACTGGTAGCAAAGTATCTTCCGACTGCCGTAAAAGATGGAGACAACAAGGAAGCACGCGCATATATGGCTCTTGCAAATACCTTTGCCGGATACTACATGATGTGTACATCCGCTCATACCATCGAGCATACGATGGGAAGCTTCCATCCTGACCTTGTTCATGGTGCCGGACTTATCATGACCGCTCATGCTTATTATGACTTCTTTGCGGAGAAGAAAGCGGCAGAGGAGCCGATGATTAAGATGGCAAAGGCCATGGGAGTGGAGAAACCCACATCCGGAAAGAATTTTATCAAAGCGCTTGATGAACTGATCGCGGCGGTTGGATGTGCTGACCTTAAGATGAGTGATGCCGGAATCACGGAGGAGGAACTGAAATTGTATCCTGCCAAGCTTCACGAAGTATTGGGCGGAGACATCACGGCTGATCCGCTTCCGCTTTCAGATGAAGACTACCTGACCATTTATCAGAATGCATGGAGATAAGGAGAGAAAGATCATGAAGAAATTAGCGACAAATACTGTTTTATGTATGCAGCCTGTCCCGCAGACCATCGTATCCTGCAGGGATAAGGACGGAAGAAATAACGCGCTGGTGGTGGGCTTTACTGCCAATGTCAGTCTTGATCCTGTTATGGTCATGGTGGGTATTGTGCCTTCAAGGTTTTCACACCATATGGTGAAAGAGGGCGGATGCTTTGTGATCAACCTTCCGAAGAAGAGCTTCAAGAAAGAGTATGATTATCTCGGCTCCAAGTCCGGAAGAGATGAGGATAAGTTTGCGGCACTTGACCTGAAATGGGAAGACGGAAAGTATGTGAACGCCCCAATCCTTACCGACTGCCCTGTAAGCATTGAGTGCAGCGTGGTGGAAAGCAGCCTTCCGGGTACGCATGAACTGTTCATAGGAAAAGTCGAGGCGGTTCATGTTGATGAGGAATACCTCGATGTAAAAGGAAATATCCTCTGGGACAAGATGGATCTGATGTGACACTATGCGGGGAAGTCCTGAAAAAGGACTTCCCCTGAACTCGATAAAGGCGGTGGTTTGTTATGAGACGGTGGAAGTTGATCCTGACCATATCCACGATCATGTTGGTAATTCTCGCAGGATGCGCAGATGTGAATAACAAGACAGAAGCACCATCCGAGGCGGGGACAGAGGATGTGACTTCGGAGGCGAAGTTTGAAAATGAACCGGCGGAAGAATCTTCTTCCGATGAGCAGCAGGAAGAGAAAACGAAAGAGAAAACAATAGTCGGTGTCAGTATCGACTTTGACTATATTAGGATGTCCGGGATGGCATCCAATCAGTTTGCCGTCTGGATTGAAGACTCGGATGGCAATGTAGTAAAAACAATCTATGCTACGGATTTCACTGCGGTAAAACGCGGATATAGCAACCGTGAGGACACACTCTCTCATTGGGTAAAAGCCGCGGAGCCGGAGGATATGGATGAAACGGAAATTGATGCCGTGAGCGGAGCGACTCCGCAGTCAGGACATCAGCATTTTGAGTGGGATCTGACGGATGATGAGGGACAGAGGGTATCTGACGGACAGTATTCCGTCAAACTTGAAGGAACCCTTTTCTGGAGCAGCAATGTGGTTTATACCGGCTTTTTCAGTGCAGAAGAAGCCGGTGAAGGCGAATTGGAATTACTGACAGAACGAAGCGAACCGGATAATACGGATAACGAAAAAATGATCCGGAATGTGAGGATGACGATCATGACAGATAAAAGTTCTATTGCGGATAATATGACAAACCGGCTTGGGGGTCTTGAACCGGAAGCGGCACGTAACTATATGAAAGAGCATTATGATGAAGGCCTTGTGATCGTTGAAGTGAATACGGACTACTGGAAGCTTGAAAACGGTTTTACCGGCGCGATGCATATCTCTCATGATCAGATGGCAGAAAGGTATGATGAGATACCGTCCGGTGTTCCGGTTATCCTCCATTGCGGAGCAGGAGTGGTATCGGTTCCTGCGTATGAGACGCTTATGGAAAAAAGGAAGGATATCC
>CACWJQ010000096.1 GCA_902761225.1 uncultured Lachnospiraceae bacterium
ATTCGTCACCGCATCCGTTTCCGTGATCACAAGTTCTCCCCTGACCCATTCTGCCACAACAGATCTTCCGGACTTATCGGTTATAAAGAGATGGTAGGACCATCCGATCATTGCCTTTATATCGTAGGACTCAAGAAGCTCAATCGCCTCATCAACACTAGCACATGTATCGAGTATCGCTCTTACTCCAACAGGCAGGTACAGTCCTGTTTTTCCTGTATGCTGACTCATATCCGTGAATCCGACACTGAGGATCGAAACACCAAGCCCCGCTTCATTTATACCGTCCGAGGTCAGGAATGGCACGGCTCTCAGGACAGCTCTGCCATACAGTGAATCAGGCTCATTCTGCTTTGAGATACCGGCAAGATTCAGCATTGCAAGATCACTGACCGCCATGGCACGGTAACCATTCTCAGGTTCCGTGTAGATTATAATGGGATCGGTATACTGAAAATCATAATTACGCCCGAATATATGAGTTCCATCCGGTGTCCTGCATGCAAAAGAAGCGCAGCTGAACTTTGACAGATCAACAGATATCGGAATATTCCAGAACATATTCTCGGATACCCACTTTACCAGCGAGCTTTCATTATATGATCCGTCCTCCAGTATCTTATCCAGCTTATAATCGCTGCTTACATGTATCGTATAGATATCAGGTGCATATTCTTTCAGTGAAAGCATGGTCTTTATGTCATCACGGATCACCATGCAGACTGCGAGCACTCCGATGACGATAACAGCTGCAGTCCATGCAGCAAGCTTCCTTACGCTTATACGCATGGATGCGACTGTATAGAACAGGATCATAAGCATCAAAGCGGTCATCACCGTTCCTATAGTGATCAGAGCGTTACTTAACCGCATATCACAGACATCCAGTTCATAATCTGTCACAGAATCCAAAATGGACCTGTAGCCCTCTTCGCTTGCAGCCTCTTCGAACAGCGCTATGGCATTATCCAGAAATTCCGGGGTGATGTTCGAACCTTCCGGCACTCCGTTATCCCTGAGAGAATAGAGCTTTGTCAGATTATCCCTGTACATCCGGTTATAACGCTCAGCGATCTGATCGGCTGTTCCTTCAGATGTCTTCTTTACAATGAATGTGACATATCCGTCATTTCCGATTCCGGATGTACTGCTTACCGTCTGATCAGGTGCATATCCTCTTACAGGGATCGTATTATACTCATCATTCGGAAGATTGACCTGAATACAATAAAGCCCGTCACCGCCTTCTATAAGTTCCACCTGATCGATATATATGGATACATATCTTCCGATATCGTCTGAAGTGACAGCCTCCGTGCTTGTAATCCCGGCATTATCAATGGTTTTTTTCAGATATCTTCCGTACAATACAGACGATAATCCGGCCAGTATCATGATCACGGTCAAAATGATGAACTGCTTTCTTTTTTTGTCCACACCTCTTGCTTTCAATTATATCCCCCTCTGATATCAAAGCATTTGATCTGTCCCTTGGCATGACATTCTTAACACACCGTTATCAGAATATCATAACATGGTATAATGAGGTTACAAAATACTTCACATTGACAGCCGGGGGTAATTCATGTACGTATATATCGCTCACAGAAATCTCAAAGAGTACTGCTCTCTAAACAGCGGATTTGGCGGAAATCCCAGCAACAATGATTACAGATTCACCTGTATAAAGGATGGTATTTACTATCTTCTTACCAGGAACGATGAAAACTATGCAGTCTCCAAAGAAGCCGGCGAGAAATTCATAGAGGATGTTTTAAGCAGATGCACCGGTGAGCATCAGGGATATTATCCTATGATCCCATCATCTGACGGCAAGGACACTGCTGCTGTCATTGAGATGGAACGTGAAGTCACTGTCGGAACCCGCCTTAGGAAGATGAATTATTATTTTGATATGGAGGATGAAGTTCTCTTTAAGATGCTGGAAGAACTAAGGGCTTCATCCGGTGATCCTCTTGATAAAAGAGCACTTATGAATTACTGCTATCCAAATCCCACTCTTCCGGAGGATGATTTTGAACTCAAAGAGATCTATCACGGTATCTACTTCACTCCCGATAACACACCTGTCTCTGTCATGCAGCCTCTGTCTCCGGATAAGATGGACAGCAGCTTCTCTATGAACCGGTCAGGGGCTTTCCTTCAGATGAGATCAGGCAATACCAAAATATTTTACAGTGTTTCCGATGAGCTCATTCCGGGCATCAAAGAAAAAGTAAGACAGCTCTGCGCAGATCCTAAGGAAGCTTATGCCGAAAATGGCGCCCCTGAAGGATTTATCAGATTCGGCAGGGAAAAAGAAAGGATCTTCACAGATCCTGATAAGACTCTGGAGCTGCTGGGTTGGATTGCTTCAAAAAGCATTCCGGACAGATCCGAAGAAGTCAATATGAACATGTATTACAGCATAAACAGTATTGCATCAGCTCCAAGATGCAGATGCTGCGGAGCTGATGTCACCGGCATGAACTTTTGCTCTGAGTGCGGGACCAAAGTCTCGGATTAAAGGGCTTTAGGTGAACGTATGAGGGTTCACCCCGGGCATCTCTATATCATGTCGGTGAACTCCGGAACGGTTTCCCCGTTCACTTATGATCTTACAAATCCTTCATCAGATTTGGGAAGTTTCTCAGAAACATATCTCTCAACCTTCATATGCAGATCATATTTCTCACGCAGCTCCATGATAGTCTTCATCATGGGAGATGCATGATGTACATCTATTGCTTCCTGATCCTCCCATGCATCGATAAGAAGCACCGTCTCGGGATCATTCATGGGAAAGAAATACTCATACCTGACATTTCCCTCTTCAGCTCTGATCTTCCCTGC
>CACWJQ010000097.1 GCA_902761225.1 uncultured Lachnospiraceae bacterium
CTTATCGGAATGATAGGCAAGGGAAAGAGGACGCAGGCAGTCAAGGATGCCATAGTCAGGAACGGAGCAGTGTATTTTGCCGCCGTAGGCGGTGCGGGAGCTATCCTGAGTAAGTGCATTACTTCTTCGGAAGTTATAGCATATGATGATCTCGGTACAGAGGCCATCAGAAGATTAGAGGTTAAGGATTTCCCCGTTATAGTCGTGATCGATCACGAGGGACGGGACCTCTATGAGGAGTCACAGAAGCAGTACAGAGAAGAATAGTTTTAGGAGGTAATACAGTCAGTGAAAAGCAATAAGTCAAATATTAAACTGCCTGGAGGATCCGGGAAGTTCATAGGTATTGCGATCGTATGTATAGTGGTCGTGATACTTGCCAGCGGATCCTTCTATTCTATAAGAGAGGAAGAGCAGGCCGTTGTATGTACATTCGGTTCACCCCAGGCGGTGACCACTCCCGGTCTGCATTTTAAGATTCCCTTTATACAGACGGTGGATAAGGTTTCAACCACTATAAACGGATTCAGCATCGGATACAATTCCACAGGGGACGGAGAGGAAGCCATGATGATCACTTCCGATTACAACTTCCTTCATGTTGATTTCTATGCCGAGTACAGGGTAACGGATCCCGTAAAGGCTCTCTATGCATCCGAGGATCCCGTGGAGATCCTTAAGAACATTGCGCAGAACTGTATCAGGACCACGATCGGTTCATATTCCGTAGACAGCGTGCTGACCACCGGAAAGAATGAGATACAGGCCAATATCAAGCAGATGATCATTGATAAGCTCCAGTATTACGATATCGGAATACAGCTCGTCAATATCACCATCCAGGACGCAGAACCTCCTACGGAGGCTGTAAGCATGGCTTTCAAGGATGTTGAAACAGCCAAGCAGGGCAAGGAGACATCCGTCAACAACGCCAATAAGTACAGAAATGAGAAGATCCCCGCAGCAGAGGCAGAGGCCGACAGGATCATTCAGGAAGCTGAAGCCCAGAGGCAGGAGAGGATCAATGAAGCAAACGGACAGGTTGCAAGGTTCAACGCACTGTACGAGGAATACATCAATTATCCCGAAGTGACCAGAAGAAGAATGTTCTATGAGACCATGGAGGAAGTCCTTCCCGGACTCAAGGTCATCATCCAGACACAGGACGGAACGATGACAACAATGCTCCCGCTGGACAGCTTCTTTGATGTACCCGTAACCACACAGCCCACACAGCCTGCACCCGTTGTGACAGAAGATTGATAGAGGATATAAAAATGGCAGAGTTTGAAAGCTTTGATTCAAAGGGCAATCCCAAGCCCTCTAAGGATAAAAAGGGAAGTAAGATCTGGGTTTTCTGGGTCGTTCTGATCGTGGCACTCATCGCTGTTAAGGCATGCCTGGTCGTGACCTACGAGAACCAGTATAAGCTCATAAGAAGATTCGGAAAGGTAGAGCGTGTCATCGGAACACCGGGAATCTCATTCAAGATCCCCTTCATCGAGACGGTTGATATAGTTCCCGATGAGATACTTCTCTATGACCTTCCCGCTTCTGATGTTATCACATCAGATAAAAAGACAATGATCGTAGACAGCTATGTACTCTGGAGAGTAACCGATCCCCTCAAGTTCGCACAGACTCTGGGCGGCTCCATTACAAATGCCGAGAACCGTATCGATAATCTTGTATATAACGCTACGAAGAATACCATCTCCAACATGACCCAGGATGCAGTCATTCTCAGCCGTGACGGCAAGATGACCGTTACCGTTACTGCGGATGACAGTGATGTCACTTCAAGGGATATGACTGTTGAGGAAGAGACTGCCGTTGTGGAGATCACTTCTCTTACAGAGGAGATAATGGCACAGATCAATCATGTAGAGGAACAGTACGGTATCGTTATCCTCACTGTCGATGTTAAGAAGCTGGATCTTCCCGATGACAACAAGCAGGCTGTATATACCAGAATGATCTCCGAAAGAGAAAATATCGCTGCACAGTACAATGCAGAGGGTCTCGCTCAGGCACAGATCATAATGAATACAACCGACAGGGAAGTAGCCATCACCATATCCAATGCTGAGGCTCAGGCAGAAGCCATAATCGCAGAGGGTGAAGCAGAATATATGAGGATACTCTCCGATGCTTATAATGATGAGAGCAAAGCTGATTTCTATAATTATGTAAGAGCTCTTGACGCACTCAAGATAAGCATGAACGGCTCTGACAACACCATAATACTGTCAGAGGATTCACCCATTGCATCAATATTCTACGGAAATTATTGATACTTAGTAATTCCTGTTGACAAAGCAGGTCCAAAGTGGATAAAATACATATTGCGTCTTTAATGATGCACGTATATAGAGATGCCAGTATTTAAATATTGGTAGAGGCAGTTCGGACCTGAGGAGAAGTACTCAAGAGGCCGAAGAGGCGCCCCTGCTAAGGGTGTAGGTCGGGAAACCGGCGCGAGGGTTCAAATCCCTCCTTCTCCGTTCTTTTCAGATGTATCAAACGGAAAAGAATTCTCTGATGTTAAGAGGATTCTTTTTTCTATCGAAAAGAGTATATCTGAAAGGTGTTAAGATAAGGGCCAAGATGTAGTGGTCTGCAAGAGCCTTAAAATCAAGGTTTTGTAGATAAAAAAGTTCAAAAAATATTTTTAAATTTTTTGTTGACTTTGAAAATGCCCTGTGATATCTTAATAAAGCTGTCGCTCGGACAGCACAAAAGTTCCTTGATAATTCAATACTAATGCATCCCTGAACAATTCCTATTTAACCGGCGAAAACCGGTATAGAAATTTTCAGAAGATGGTCGATGAGAAA
>CACWJQ010000098.1 GCA_902761225.1 uncultured Lachnospiraceae bacterium
GGCCGCGGCTGCTCCACCAGCCGATCACCATGGCGATGGACTGTGCAACCGAAGGTTTTTCAGTTATCACAAGCTCCATATGCTCCTCCTTATAAAGCTGCTTCCTTGGACTTCGCCTTGGCCTGATAGTTCTCCGCCGGCTTCTGTTCCGCAACAACAGCCTTCTTTTCCGCAAGCTTCTCCTTCATGGAACTACGGTCACGATCCTTATCCTTATAGGCTTCCACCATCTTCTTAAGGTCCTTATTTGATACCTTGGTCTTCTCGGTATCCCAGATAGGCTTGCCCTGTTCATCCTGCCCGACCTTTACGCTCCTGTGAAGTGTTGTTGTCCCATTGGCGGGAAGCTTGCACCACATGCCTTTACCGTACTGGTTCTCATGCACATGATTTGCCTTTACGACAAAGGTCTGCCAGGGGCGGTGATCATCCTTGTCCTGATTGGGAACCAGGATCTCCTTATACTTCACGCCATCTTTCCCCTGAAATTCATCCCCGACGCAGCCTTTACCGAACTTAAGGGTGATCTCATCCATCTTCTTTTGACCATCCTCTGTCCCTTCCGGTTGTGCCTGCTCTGCCTTGCTGTCTGCAAACTGATCTGCAAGAGTCTTCTCCTCTTTGGCAGTCTCCTGCGTGGCTTCTCTTTTGGCAGCGATGTCATCCATCACATCCTGTACCACTTCATTCGTTGTTCTTTCGTCCATGATCTTCCTCCTTATCATGATCAGAGCCGGGGCTTTCGCCTCGGCTCTTTATACTTGGTGCACATGCACCGGTTTATTGGTTTATCTCTTACTCTTTGTCAGAGTCAGATTCATAAGGATCATCATCCTCGTCAGCATCCTCTATGGTATCAGCCACATCATCTGCTGTAGGCGCGGGTCTTTCAGATTCCGTCTTCTCCGTTTCACTGAAGAAGTCATCCTCAGCGGAAGCTTCCTCTTCGGGTTCATAATCATCATCCTCGTCCTCTTCGTCCTCATCCTCAACAAAATCACCATCCTGCTTCTTCTTTACCACCTTGAAGTAATAAGCAGCACCGATCACTCCTGCACCAAGGATACCCATGATGAGATATCCCACCAACGGATTGCTCTTTACAGGTTCCTTTTCTTCCTCCGCAGGCTCTTCAGAAGGCTCTTCTGTACTTTCCTCTGCAGGTGTCTCAGTCGGAGTAGCCACCTCATGTGTCTCCTCATAATCCGTATTGTTATTCGGGAGTGCGCTTTCCGTCACAGGGATCTGTGATTCAAGCGCGGCAGAGTTCTTCGGCAATGTCTCGGAATTATCCGTAGTCACATTAAGCAGATCGTTCTCCGTGATCTCGGTTAAGAAATACACAAGCTCTTCTTCGCCGTCACGGTCGATGATCAGATAGAACACCTTTCCGCTTGCAGCTTCGATGGTATAAAACTCTTTTCCGAGATTCATATCTTCACCTTTGCCATCTTCACTTAATGCGGCTTCCTCTGCATCTGCTTTTGCAAATTCCTCTTTTTTCTGCTGCTCCGGTGTCTTTGGTGTCTGGCTTGTGGTATTGCCGTTACTGTCGGTCTGAGTATGCTCCGTTACCGTAGCCGTAGCGCTTGAAGGATTGGTCGGCTCTGCACTTGCAGGAAGCTGTTCGGCAGGATTTGAGTCATCATCAGAGTTTGGATCCTTATAGTAAGGGTTCTTTGTCTTATAAACCTCTGACACATTACCGGCCTCATCCATCGCCGTGATGGTGAAATACTCATATCCCGCATCAAACTGGGAAAGCCTGATATTTACAGTACCGTTGGTGATATCCTTGAATTCATATCCGTTCACATACGTAGGCTTGGTGGTATCGAAGCACTTTATAGAACGGCTGCGCTCATAGCTCTTATCGCGTGCATCAGTTACGAGTACATATACCGAACAGTTCTCAGAGATCTCTATGTACATATCCTCGGTAACATCCTGGTAACTGCCATTCTGCCCGATCTTGGCTCTGACACTCTTAACAGCGAAGTTCCCTGTATCCAGGATATCCTCAACCTTAAAGGTAACCTTTACGGATGTACCTCTTCCGTACCAGCCTTTTGGAGTATTGATCGTGATCTTCACGCTGGGTTCTTTGTACTCACAGTCCTTATAATCAGCACTGCATACGGGACAGTCCTTGTTGTAATCGTACTGACTGCACTTGTGGTCGCAGATGCACTCAGGCGCCGGTTCAGGTGTCGGCTCCGGAGTCGGTTCGGGGGTAGGTGTGGGATCATCTCCCTCTTCTCCTTCTTCACCGTGGCCGGAATTCCCGTCGCCGGCATTTCCGTCATCGGTATTTCCGGTACCGGTTTCTCCGCCAATCGTCTCATCATCTGTGCCATCATCGGGATCAGTTTCATCCGAAGCATTTCCCGAGACATCGTCTTCTGCATATGCCGTGACTGCGTTTGATGTATTTGCAATAAACGCTCCAAACGGCAAAGCAAAAAGCATCACCGATAGTATCAGCGATGCCGCAATCCTACGTATTAAGTTCTTTTGCATGGTTCTGATTCTCCTTTTCTTTTTTATCATCCGAAGCTTCCTTTGGCTCCGGCTTTGCAGGTTCTTCGATTTCACTGTTAATGAAATCCAGAACCATCTTTAGTTGTTCTTTACTTGCAAACCTGAGCTTGATCAGCACATCGGGATCGAGCTTATGTTTTCTGAAAATATGCTGCATCTGAGCAGAGATCATTGCTTCCTTTTCTTTCTTCATGGCTATGATCTTCTTATCCATGCGCTCATCATATTCAGCTTTCTGCCCTTCCAATCTGCTGATCTGCTCATTCATCTTCTCGATATTCATAAGCCTCCTCCGTGTTTCTATGGTGAAGAAGGCAGACGACCGAAGGCATAAAAATGACTCTGCCAATACGGTGTGTTGATCGAGGTGTATTTAATGGGATCACCGCAGTGGATCATCTGACCGTTTCCGGCATAGATTCCTACGTGCGTTACCGGGTTACCGGAATTGTATGTTCCCGTGAAGAAAATGATGTCTCCGGCTCTTGCCTCAGATGCGCTGATATGCTGGCACTGATTGTATATGCCCTGCGCCGTTGTCCTCGGCAGGTTGTAATAACCGCTGTGAGTCACCACATAGCACACAAAGCCCGAACAGTCGAAGCTCGTTGAAGGACTACTACCGCCCCATACATAAGGGTATCCGAGATAGTTCTCCGCTTCTGCTATAAGTGCAGCTACATCGCCACTGCCACCGATAGGATCTGTCGTGCCATAAATGGATCCGTTACCGTTTTCAAAATAGAAAAGCGGATTATAATACTCTCCATCCGATAAGCACTCCAGATGTAAGTGGCTTCCCGTTACGGCTCCCGTACTTCCGGTCTTACCTATAATCTCTCCATGCCTTACTGTCTGCCCTGCGCTGACATTCATACTTTCAAGATGCGCATACTTCGTAGTAAAGCCTTTTGAATCCGTGATCACGATATAATTCCCATAATCATCGTCATAGGCTGCCGTGGTAACTGTTCCGTCATGCCCGGCATAAACCTCTGTCCCTTCCGGTACTGCGATATCAATGCCCCTGTGGAACTGATTCTCTCCGGTAATGGGATTCTTCCTATAACCGTAATAGCTCTTTATAAGGCTGTACCAGTCCGTATCAAGAGGCGTGTAAAACTGCTGTAATGCACCGTTGGTCTGCTGATATGCCGCATATAACACGCTCGCATCATCATTCCCGGTAAGACGCTCCGAAACGATATCCTCCAAAGGCTTTCTTGTAAGCTCCACATCAAGGATCGTAACGGTATATTCCTCTTCCACTTCTTCCTCTTCACCGGTTTCCTCATTCGTAACAGTTACCGTGCGGGTTCGTGTCTCTTCCCTTGGTGTAAGGGTCAGCTCATACATCTCATCAAAAAGCGATTCGATCTCCGCCTCACAGTCCGCTGCCACCACATCAACCTTTATGGCTGACAGGTAATTGATCAGCGTAAAAGGGTTATGCCCGATTTCTTCCAGGTTATAGTTGTACTCATCATAATCGGGATAATCTTCCTCGATGCTGTCTATGGTGTTCTGCAATGCCATTTCCATTGAAGTCATGGCTTCATCCGATGCATCAAGCTGAGCTGGCTGACTCTGATAGCTTCCTGCCATAGTAGCTGACAAGCCACCGTTAAGTATGGCAGAACAACTTGATATACCTGCGGCTATAAGCATAAAAAAGAGTCCGAACAAGCCTATTGTCGCTATCGCTCCGATATGCTTCCTTGCGAACTCTGCTACTTTTCTAGCCATGTTTGTGGTTGTTGTTGCCGCTTTTTTTGCATATCCGGCAGCCTGCTTTGCCTCAGTCGTTCCTTTCTTAAGTGCCTTGGCATACTCACGCTTGATACGCTGCTTCTGAAGACGCTTCTGTATGGCTTTCTTTTTGACCTCCGGGTTTTCTTCCAAATACTTTTGATATCTGAAGTTCACCTCCGCCTTGAACTGCTTCTTTTCAAGAGCCGCTACCTTATTGCTTCGCTTTGCCTGTACGCCGTGCTTTATATTTCTCGCATG
>CACWJQ010000099.1 GCA_902761225.1 uncultured Lachnospiraceae bacterium
TGGAGACATCATCGTTCTTCTTGTACTGAAGATGGAAGATCCTTCCCATGGTCTTCCTGAAGGATATCATGATGATGGAAACGATTGGAACAAGGATAAATGTGATCAGCGCAAGCTTGGTATTTATAACAAGCATAAAGATCACATCCCATATAAAGATAAACAGGATGGCAAAGAGATTACAGAATACATCCGCCATGAAATCGGATATATATCTGGTATCCTGGGTGATCCTGTTGAGAAGCTCTCCGGGCCTTCTGTCATTGATAAAGCTGAGGGGCAGCTTCTGATATTTTTCAAAAAGCTGACCTCTCAAGTCGGAGGCTATCCTTGAGCCCAGTCTTGCTGAGGCATTGCTCTTCATGACATTAACGATGACAATACCCGCACTGAGCAGGAACATAAGCGCAAGGAATCTGAATGCGGTCTGCATATCCCCGCCACCTTTAAGCACGTTGTTGATAAGATGCTTCTGCACTTCCGGATTGAGAAGAGTTGTGACGGCAGCCATTATCATCAGGAAAAAGATGCCGAAGAACTGCTTCTTATGAGGCTTTGCCATCTTGAGAAAAACACCGATAAAGCGGCCTTCCCCCGAGCACCTGGGACAGGTCTTGGTACCCGGAATGACACGTCCGCATACAGGACATATCTTCTCATATTCGTTGCTTATTACTTCCTCGAATCTTCCGGAGATAAGAATGTTGATACCTCTTGCAACATAAGCATATCTCGCAAGATGCTTGGAGGAATAATGTACCAGAACCCTGTAGCTGCCCCCTGTCCTGACGGAAAGGATCCCTCCTCCCACGCAGGCTTCTGCCTTTGCATTCTCAAGATCACTTATAAGCAGCTCCTCCGTACCCGAAGCACTGCAGATATATATCTTACGCGTTGTCACTACCAGGTATGAATCTTCGGCCCACCTTCCGTCAGCGCTTATATCAAAGGGGACTGAATAATATATCTTCTCATCACCTGAAAGTGTGATCTGCTTTTCTATTTTCTGTGGAATGTCGTATCGTAATATCATATGATCGTCTTTCGTAAATCAATCATTTTATAAAATGCTCAATCGGCCTTTGTTCCATCACAGGAACATATCCAGCATCCTTCTTTCCTTCTGTGAAAGAGCCTCCACATCCCTTATCTCAAATCTGTTCTCATCAACATCCATGATTATGAGACGTGTGTCGGAAAGCTTGGACACTGCATTGGATCCCATGTTGATGGCGAACCTGCACTCTCCCTTATCAGTAAGTACATGAAAATAAGCATAGCCGTATTCATCCTTGATCTTATAGATCTTACTGATCACAGGGGTAAAATAGCTTAGCATCAGCTGATGCTCTATTGCTTTACGGGATTCCTCCGGAATCTTATCAAGATCCTCGATTATGCCGATCTCCCTTCCGCTGTCATATTCCCTGACGGAAAGATATTTATTCGCATCCGAAAAAGGGAACAGCCTTACTATCCTGACCCTGTCGTAATGCGTACCTTCCGCATCAAGACTTAAGAACCCGCCCTCTGTCTGAGTGAACACATCCTTATCCGTGATCATATTCATGCGGGTCATCTCTTCTGCTTTTTTCTCGTATATATTAAGAGTATTTTCAGCCATGATCTCTCCTTGTCATGTACCACATTTATTCGGCACCGGTTAATAACTCTGAATTAAGCGACAGCGATTTATTCTGAAGTTCCAGCAGGTTATGGAAGATACCGTCCTCAAGCTTATTAAGCTCTTCCTCAGTTCCCTCCTCAACGATCCTTCCGCCGTCTATAACGATCAGCCTGTCTGCATCGTGAAGGGTTGAAAGTCTGTGTGCTATGGAAAGAGTGGTCCTTCCCTTTACAAGGAATCTGAGCGAGTACTGTATCGCCTTCTCCGTCTCGGTATCTACACTTGCTGTTGCTTCATCAAGTATCAGTATCTTGGGGTTGGCAAGTATGGCTCTTGCAATGGATATCCTCTGCTTCTCTCCTCCGGACAGATCCTTTCCGGATGCACCAATCAGAGTATCATAGCCGTCAGGAAGCTTTGAGATGAACTCGTGTGCACTTGCAAGCTTTGCCGCCCTGATGATGTCTTCTCTGGATGCCGATTCATTGCCGTATGCGATATTCTTGGCAACCGTTCCCATGAAGATGTACGTATCCTGGGAGACCATGGCTACATTCCTGCGCAAGTCCTTAAGTGACAGATCCTTCACATCAACACCGTCAATGCTTATGGAGCCTTCGTTAACGTCATACAGTCTCGATATAAGATTTACCAGGGTTGATTTGCCGGCACCGGATCTTCCGACTATTCCCAGCATCTCCCCTTCCCTTATCTTAAGATTGATATTCTTAAGAACCGGTCTTCCGGCTCTGTAACCAAAGGTCACGTCCTTAAGCTCTATCTCGCCTCTGGGATGCTCAAGCCTTACGGGATCTTCCTTCTCCCTGATCTCAGGTATCGCATCGATTATCTCAAACAGTCTCTCCGCGGAATTGATGCTTTCGGACCATATCCTGAATACGTAGGAGAAAAAGTTCATGGGACCGTTGAGCTGCATCACATAACCTACGAATGTTATGAGCACTCCCAGTTCTATCTCACCGGTACCGAGGACAAAGTAAACTCCGATGATCCAGATCCATATGCTGGATACCTCCTGTACCATGTTGTAAAGGATGGCGAACCTGTTGCGGAGCCTCACTATATTGATCTCTGCATCGCGAAGATTATTGCTGGGACGCATGAACCTTTCCATCTCGGACTCCTGCTGCCCGAATGACTTGACCACGCGCGCTCCGGTAAGATCATGCTATGAGAGCCATCTTCCAGTTTAGTCTGTACATTACAGTGAATGTGGCGATGATGGTTATGCCGTGGACGAACAGCATGGGAAGACCGTCTATGAAGAATTCCCTCACTCTTTCCGAATCACTCAGTACTCTTGTCATAAGACCGCCTGTCTGCTTATTGACAAAGAAATTGAGGGACAGTCTGCTCATGGCGTCAAACACATCCGTCTTGATATCCCTGACGGTATCGCTTGCAACCTTGGCCATGACGAATATCTGGAGATAATTGGATATTGCCTGGATAAGACGGACTCCGATCATCATCAGTGCAACTATAAGAAGAGCCAGAGTATATCTGCCTCCAAGACCGAACCTTGAGAGGAATTCATCATCCATTGCAAGGACATTGTCAAAGAGAACCTTACCTGTAAGATAAGGCCACGCTATACCAATGACTGCAGATACTGCATAGGTGAGGAAAAGTATGACTATCTGAAGCTTATACTTCAGAAAGTACTTAAGAGTTCTTGCAAAGATAGATCTCTTGCTTTTCTTCTTAGGATCAGCCTCTTCGATCTCATCCTCCACATCTTCCTCCTCATGAGGAAGTTCACCGGTCTTGATGAGCGTTCTGAGCTTACGGTACAGAACATTCATATCGGAAGAATATCTGTTGGTGAAGGCTGCGATCCTGACGGGTCTGCCTTCATACTCTCCTGTAAGCACATTGGATCCTATATATGAATCAAGTCGCAGATGAGCAAGCCCGTTCAGATCGTATTCAGCCGTATCCGTCAGCCGAACCTCTGACACAGGAGCATCGTCATTCGTTTCAACACCGCCGAAGATATTAACGTATCCTTCAGGAAGCTTTCCCGTTACGACACTGACCTTATCCTTTGTGACAACAATAAAGCCCTCTGCATATTCACCGTCAAATGCAAGATCCACTCTGCTCTTTAACAAGATCTCCGTTTCCCTGATCCCAAGCTCCGAAAGCTTTTCGATATCCGCTTTTGTTAAGTTATGATCGTTCTTCAAAACTGATCCTCCGAAAAACGCTTTTTACACAATAAAACACGGATTGTATTTTATCATACAGTCCGTGTTCAATACATCCGTATTATTGCTATGATCATTCAACTTATTGTTAAAAAAGTTTCCGAAAAGAGGCACCGATCATTCAAAACTCCAGCTTCGCACCTCATATCCCTCACCTGCAAATATCATGTAGATATCATGCACACCTGTCACATTGATATCAATCGGAACGGTAATGGTCACGAACTCATCCGATCCTGCATTCATAATGCTTTCCAGCGGGATATCCGCAAAAGGCTCTGATCCAAACAGCTTATCCTGTGTAACCCGGATCGCACATATTGAATCCGTATATGCTGCATCCGTTGACTTTCTTACCTCTAAGGTAAATTCCGATGGACCCATATCTCCGAAATCCGCACCGTATACGCAGAGCCAGTCTCCGTCCGACACGCCTGTCAGGATCATATCACCCGATCCGTATTTAACCGCATCCTCACCGTACTGAACAGTATCAAGCCCTGCCATATTACCGAAGGTTGCGGCACTTACGGTCTGATAAGGATCAAAACAGCCTACCTGGGATACACCCTTTTGTGTGCCCTTCGTGGCTGTGGGGACACCGTTTTCATCGAAGCTCAGAACATCGATATTGGTACTGCGGTATCCGCCTGTAAGCTCCATCGCCTGTTCCAGAAGACGTGCATGATAAGTTATGTACCACTCTCCTTCAAACTCAAATATGCAGTGATGGTTATTCCCGCCTGCACCAAAGAATGCACCGGGATTCTTCAGGATACTTCCGCACAGTGTAAAGGGTCCCATGGGATCATCCGAAACCATGGTCACTATCTCACCTCCGCCAAAGCCAAGCTCCTTTTCAGCCTCTGCAGTAACGCTGAAATTGGAACAGTATGAATAATAATATCTGTCTCCGATCCTGTTTATACCCGAATCCTCAAAAAGATAGGGAACATTTTCTATGGGCACCGGATCTCCGTCAAGGGATATCATATCGTCCCCAAGCCTTGCAACACGTGCGGTTCCGGGATCAGCTGCCCTGTCCTGAGGTATACCTCCTCCGACATAGATATATGCGGATCCGTCATCGTCCATCAGAACAGCCGGATCAAAGAGCCATGTAACATCCGAACAGTTTGGAGTGCTGCGTGAGATAAGGGGACCGCCTATGGGATCTGTAAAGGGTCCCGTTGGACTGTCTGCGGTAAGGACAGCGATACCGTTTCCGTTATTGGCAAAGTAAAGGAAAAACTTCGGCTTTCCGTCTATCATCTTCCATGCTGCGGCAGGTGCCCATGAATTGTTGCCCCATGAAGCCTGTCCGTTTTTTCCTGCTGCATACACCGTACCGTGATCGGTCCAGTTTACAAGATCAGCTGATGAAATGACGCATATCGTGCAGATATTGGAATAATCATTATCCTTGATCGAACCGTCTGACTTGTACATGGGATCATCACCTGTCATGTACAGATACACTCTCCCGTCATAGACCATGGCATAGGGATCCGCTCCAAATCTCTGT
>CACWJQ010000100.1 GCA_902761225.1 uncultured Lachnospiraceae bacterium
GTGAACAGTACCGCTGTTGTGAACATTGACCACCTCGTACTGATCAACCACCTCATGTGCCATTATACCCTTCATCTCAGCCACGGTAAACAGCGTGATATCATTTACCCATCTGTTGTACTTCACGAAACGGTTGATATTCCCGGGCTCCCCGGTAAATCCATCCTGATTTCCCTTTGTTGCAAATGAGTTGACTACGCACAGCACTTCGGGTGTATCCCACTTAAGCCCTTCCATAAGCTCTGACTGCGGTGTTCTGATGACGGATACCGCTCTTCCCGCCTCCTGCACCTCACGTGTGGCATTCTCACAGCAAAAGGCATCTGTTCTGTCAGTTACGATAAGGTTATTGCACCATGTGAAATCTCCGCTCTCTGCGTTCAGAAATTCAGCAGCATCCTTTGCCGTTTCAAAGTGATCAAGGGCGTATCTTATCTCGAATGTATAGCACTTCTTATCCTCATAAACAAAGGGCATCGCATTTACAGATCCCACATCCAGTATCCCTATCATCACTCCGTAACTGTTTACCGCAGTGATCATATCGAGCAGTCCAAGCATGGCGATGGAGGTGATGCTTCCACCATTTCTGTTCATATGTGTCACAGAGTGGATCCCCGTCATCTGAGCGGAGCTTCCAAGACTCCACTCAAGATTACGCATGGTGATCCTTTCTCCGCTCGCCGTAAGATCTCCTGATACAGACAGTGCACTGCATGCCGTGGGCCTGAGTGCATCGGGTATAAGCTGCATTGTCAGAGCTTCTATATAGCTTAGCTTTCCGTTTTCCAGATAGCCTTCCTCACCGCAGGATATGGCCCTTGCAAAGCTTTCGATCTCTTCCCTGTATTCACCCGGTATGGATGATTCAAGTGTAAGTATCCTTGTTTCAAGAGCCTTCATATTGATATCTCTTCCGGAAAAAGCAGATCTTATATTTTCGAAAAGATAAGGCTCCAGATTCTCCTCATAATCAGGCACTGCCTGCAGAATAGTCAGGGCATATGCCTCACCCACTTCAGCAGGAGTTCCTTTTGTATAATCGAGAGTCACATCGTAGTAATAAGGATATTTTACTATCGTGCAAAGTCCTTCTGCCGAGGAAAAGGTCCCTTCTGCCACCTGCACCGGACTGTCATCCGTATATGATACTTCGGAATCCACATTCACGGATCCGGCCAGTCTCATGCCTCCGCTTACCGGAACTTCTCCCCTTCCGCATCCGCACAATGTCATAAGCATGACAGTACTCAGGACAGCTGAACATAACTTTCTTATTCTGTTTACAGACATATATTTATTCATTGCGGATCCTCCAGATTCGTATCTGATCCATCATTTTGAAGGAAACAGTCATCACAAATGTAATGATAAGTACAACGGATGCAGGCAACGCGATCAGTGTAATAAATGGCGGTGAAGCAACAATGAACTTACCGACACCAAGTGTTGCTCTTCCAATGAGATCAAATACTATCTTATTAAGCGTATATGCAAGGATCACTGCAATCACAGTCGAAATGATCACCAAAGTAAAAAGTCTGAAGTAATGCCACATCCTGATGCTTCTCCTGTCAAATCCAATACTTTTAAGCATGGCTATATCCGAGGTTTCCTCTTCAATGAATATCTGCTCATAAAGGAAAGTCATGGAGAACAGGGTAAGGACCATTATCAGACCGGTTACGATCGCAAGCATATCCAGGAGCTTTCCGAAGGAATTACCCAGATCGTAATCCATTGCCTGGTCATAATCCCATATGGCTATATCCTCATTAACAGAGCGCATTTTCTCTATATATTCATCATACTCAGCATCAGGAACATAGATGGCTTCGTTAAATATATCGAAATCATCTGCAACAATGTTATCCGCCGGTTTGCCCATAAAAGCACAGGGAACGTGGGCTCCACCGAGAGACTCAACATAGGCTGTTACAAGAAAATCCCTGCTGACAGTCTCAGTTCCTATTCCATCATCCTGATAGACATCGTACTCAAGAGTAACAATATCTCCTATATCTATTCCGTCTGTTTTCTTCAATAAATGTGATACCGCAATCTCATTGGGAAGAGACGGTATTGTTCCCCCATCTACAATGACCAGCCTGCTTATGTCATAATCTCCGAAGCATATGGAACATCCGATGCGTTTATCACCTCTTACCATATATCCGGTCTGGTCATCTATGATCTGTATATCAAGAGGAATGCCATGTTCATTATAGTATTCCTCATAGTATAGAAAAACATTCCTGTAGCTGCCGTATAACTCCACCAGCTTCTCTCTGAGACTGTCTTCCGGTCTTATGATGACATTCCTGTCAGCTATCTGCCAGTATGTCTTCCTGTATTCATCGCTCACAACAGAGTCTTTAAGCTGGAAAACAAGAAACAGGATAAGCATTCCTATGGTATAGCTGATGATAAGGAATATATACCTTCTCACCTTACGTATAATGTCCTGAAGAGCCAGGAATACCGGCACGGATATCATCTTTCTCCTGTTCAGGATCAGTCCGGGTATCCTGCTGAACCTTTCACCCCTGTTTTCACCATGGATCGTGTCCATTACGGATATCCTGCTCATTCTCCTTAAAGAGATAAAAGCAAATGCAGTCATAAGAAG
>CACWJQ010000101.1 GCA_902761225.1 uncultured Lachnospiraceae bacterium
ACGTGCTCCCAGGAGAAGAAAGCCCGATGATGCATCAGGCGATAAAAATGATGCACGCAGACAGTCCGACCCCCGCAAGTCAGATCAGGCAAGACCCGAACGTCAGCAGAGTGAAGGTCAGAGATCCGAACAGACAAGACCCGAGCGTCAGCAGAGTGAAGGTCAGAGATCCGAACAGACAAGACCTGAGCGTCAGCAGGGTGATGGCCAGAAGTCTGAACAGGCAAGGTCTGAGCGTCAGCAGGGTGATGGTCAGAAGTCCGATCAGGCAAGACCCGAGCGCTCTCAGAATGACGGACAAAAGCCTGACGCACAGAGAACTCAGCGCCAGGATAATGCATATGTTCCCCAGGAGGGCGATGAGCCTGCATACGGTATCCTTGAGGTAATGCCCGAAGGATACGGTTTCATAAGATGTGATAATTATCTCCCGGGTGAGAGCGATGTATATGTGTCGCCTGCTCAGATAAGGAAATTCGGTCTTCGTACCGGTGATGTCCTTGATGGTGTCAAGAAGGCAAAGTCTGCGACTGAGAAATTCTCACCACTTATCTTCCTTAACACCGTAAACGGATATTCTCTTCAGGATGCGATGAGGAGAGTTGCGTTTGAGAATATGACCCCCATCTTCCCCAATCAGAGGATCCGCATGGAGACCAGCGATGAGAAGAATATCGCCATGCGAGTCATGGACCTTGTAAGCCCTGTAGGTAAGGGACAGAGAGGAATGATCGTCTCCCCTCCCAAGGCAGGTAAGACAACACTGCTTAAATCCGTGGCACAGTCCATTCTTTTCCATAATCCGGATACCCATATCATCATCCTTCTCATAGACGAACGTCCTGAGGAGGTTACGGATATGAAGGAAGCCATCAAGGGTAAGAATGTAGAGGTCATCTATTCGACCTTTGACGAGATGCCCGAGCACCACGCAAGGGTTTCCGAGATGGTAATAGAAAGAGCCAGAAGACTTGTTGAGCACAAGGAGGATGTTGTTATCCTTCTGGATTCCATAACAAGACTTGCAAGAGCTTATAACCAGGTGATCCCTCCCAGCGGACGTACTCTTTCCGGCGGTCTCGATCCTGCGGCCCTTCACATGCCCAAGAGATTCTTCGGTGCGGCAAGAAATATGAGAGAAGGGGGATCCCTTACCATACTTGCAACGGCACTTGTTGAGACCGGCTCCAAGATGGACGATGTGGTCTATGAGGAATTCAAGGGAACCGGCAACATGGAGATGATCCTTGACCGCAAGCTTTCGGAGAAGAGGATATTCCCCGCAGTCGATCTTGCCAAGTCCGGAACAAGGCGCGAGGATCTGCTGCTTTCAAGAGAAGAACTCCGTGCAATGGAGATCGCAAGACGTGCCCTCAACGGACTTAAGTCCGACGATGCGGCTGACCGCCTTCTGGAAGAGTTCAAGAACACCCGCTCTAATGCCGAACTTGTCCGCAATATCAACGTACGGAATCATGTATAAAATTGGGACTTGCATATATTGCCGTCAAGTGATATATTAGAAAAGCTGTTTGTGGCTGCATAAGCAGTGCGGATGAGAACAGACAATATTTACTTTTATATATAGAGAGGTGAAGAAAATGAAGGAAGGAATACATCCTAAGTATTATCAGGCAACCGTTACCTGCAACTGTGGCAACACTTTTGTAACCGGTTCAACCAGACCTGAGATACACGTCGAAGTTTGCTCCAAGTGCCATTCGTTCTATACCGGACAGCAGAAGAGCGCAAGAACCGACGGCCGTATCGATAAGTTCAACAGAAAGTACGGTCTCAACAAGTAAGTGGTTATCGAAGGGTCAGGGTTTTGCCTTGACCCTTTTTTCTTTTTGTTTTTAAATCCTGCCGGGCACTTCATGAACTGCCATGTATGCCGCGGCACGGGTATTTACAGATATCAGATTGGGCAGGAGCGGATATGGCTTCAAAGAAGAGAAAAAAAGTATATTCCGGAATAGGCGGACAGGCTGTCATCGAAGGGATAATGATGCGCAACGGTGAGAAATATGCCGTGGCAGTCAGAAGACCGGATGGCAAGATCGATATTGATACACAGACTCATATGCAGTTCCTGAAGGGAAGCCCCATACTTAAGATTCCGTTTGTAAGGGGAGCATTTGTGTTCATCGATTCCATGATACTCGGTACAAGGGCGATCAATCATTCTGCCGAGGTATTTGACGATGAAGAAGCCAAGGATAACGGAACATCGGGCTCTAGGGCAATGGACGGATTCATGAGCGCACTTGTCATGATAATTGCCATCGCACTTGCGGTGGGCCTCTTTATAATACTTCCCACATATCTTGCATCACTCTTTGAAAAGAGCATAAGGAATCCTTCCCTCGTATCCATAATCGAGGGATGTATCAGGATCGTTGTTTTTATCCTTTATATGTTCGTTATCGGATTTATGAAGGATATGCGAAGGATCTACAGATATCACGGCGCTGAGCATAAATGCATCAACTGTATCGAAAGAGGCAGGACCCTTAATGTGGAGAATGTCAGGAAGAG
>CACWJQ010000102.1 GCA_902761225.1 uncultured Lachnospiraceae bacterium
AATACGGTAGGGATATTAACACGTGCTGCAGCCATAAGAAGTCCGGGAACATTCTTATCACAGTTGGGAATGCATACAAGTCCGTCAAAACCGTGAGCCATTGCCATACACTCGGTAGAATCGGCGATGAGGTCTCTGGTAACAAGGCTGTACTTCATTCCGATGTGTCCCATTGCGATACCGTCACATACAGCTATTGCAGGAAAAAGAACGGGAGTACCACCAGCCATTGCAACGCCGAGCTTAACAGCCTCAGCAATCTTATCGAGGTTCATATGTCCGGGAACAATCTCATTATATGATGTAACAATACCGATAAGAGGGCGCTTTCTCTCCTCCTCTGTAAATCCAAGTGCATTAAAAAGACTTCTGTGGGGCGCCTGAGCGTCACCGACCTTTACGGAATCACTTCTCATGACTATCTTCCTTTCACATTTATAATTTCAGGCTCTGTGGCACTGATCAAAATCCATCCGGTATACTTTACGCGATAAGATCACCCATCTGTGTGCATCCTACTTTTGTGCAACCCTCAGAGAAAATATCACCTGTGCGGAAGCCGTCCTTGAGAACCTGCTTTACGGCAGCCTCAATGGCATCTCCTTCCTTATTCAGGTCAAATGAGTACTTAAGCATCATTGCAGCTGACAGTACAGTTGCGATGGGATTGGCTATATCCATTCCCGCGATATCGGGAGCAGAGCCGTGGCTGGGCTCATAGAGTCCGAACCTGGTCTCATTAAGAGACGCTGATGAAAGCATTCCTATGGAACCTGTTATCATACTTGCTTCATCGGAAAGAATATCTCCGAACATATTCTCGGTAAGGACCACATCAAACTGTGCAGGATCCTTGACAAGCTGCATTGCGCAGTTATCAACAAGCATATTCTCAAGTTCAACGTCCGGATAATCCTTGGCAACCTCAGCGGTTACGGCTCTCCAGAGTCTTGATGAATCAAGGACATTGGCCTTATCAACGGAAGTTACCTTCTTTTTCCTCTTCCTTGCAGCCTCGAATGCCTTGATGGCGATACGTCTTATCTCTTCTTCATTATATGTAAGGGTATCAACAGCAGTTCTGAGTCCGTTAACAACCTCGGTATGTCTTGCTCCGAAGTAAAGACCTCCCGTGAGCTCTCTCATGATCAGAAGATCAAATCCCTTGCCTGCAGTTTCTCCTGCAAGAGGACACGCGTCTGCCAGTTCGGGGAACAGATAAGCGGGACGAAGATTCGCGAACAGTCCCAGCTCTTTCCTTATCTTAAGAAGACCGGCTTCGGGTCTCTTCTCGGGAGGAAGCTTATACCAGGGACTGGTGGTGGTATTGCCGCCGATCGAACCCATAAGGACCGCATCCGCAGCCTTTGCTGTATCAATGGCTTCCTGTGTAAGAGGCTCTCCGCATGCATCGATGGATGCTCCACCCATAAGAATATCGGTAAAGACCATTTCATGTCCGTAAACTGCAGCTACCTTCTCAAGAACCTTCTTGGCCTGAGTAACTATTTCGGGGCCTATTCCGTCGCCCGGAATGCATACAATATTAAGCTTCATAACCCTCTCCTTCTTCAAAAAATGCGTTATTCCTACTTTATATTATTCATTCACGTTTTTCAAGGGCTCATATTATCCTGTTTTTCATGTATTCTAAGTTTCATGTAAATGAAACCACCGGCTTTACCATATACCTGTTGATACATTTTCACGGTTCATATTTGATGTGTTTTTTTGATCAATGGGATGCCTGCGTTTAGTATATAGATGCGCAGCCCGCCTGAGCCGGCATGAAGGGTGCTTACATGAAACCGGTTCCCGAGGGCATTGTCTGAGCAGCTCGCGCCCATTTAGCGCGAGCGTTGCGAGTTGCCCGAGGGCGGTTTCGAATATGCAAGTGCCCGGAATGCCGAACAGCGAAGGCATTGGCAAGCATCTGGATACTGAACACAGGCATCCCTATATAAAACAACCCCTCAGATCCCATGTGATCTGAGGGGTAATGCTATAAGCAAAAACCGTATTATTTCTTGGAATCGGAATCAGCTGTAGCCTGTCCGGGCTTTTCAACCTTGGCGATGGCAGCCTTCTCCATGGGGATACGGCAGTTACGGTTGTTACCGAACTCAACGATGACCATATCATCCTGAATATCGATGATGGTTCCGTAGAATCCCGAAGTGGTGCAGACGATATCTCCGTTCTCAAGGGTGGAGAGCATCTCCTGAGTCTTCTTTCTCTCCTTGCTCTGGGGTCTCATAAAGAAGAACCACAGTGCGAAGATAAGAACACCGTAAATAACAACCATGGAAACAAGTGAACCTGCAGCACTGGGCTCGGCACCTGTCATGAGCAGAAAATTCATATCAAAAACCTCCGAAAACAATTATTCTTATGTCGTCTGAGCGAACACTTAATAGATGATACACGATAATCCCGTAAAGTACAAATCATTTTTCAGGGTTAGAGCTTACGTGCCGCTCATATGTCAAGACCTGAAGCAATTCCTTATCATGACGAGAACATCTGAACCCAGTAATATCCGTAAAGGTCCTGGGAATTGTAAAAATATCCTACTCC
>CACWJQ010000103.1 GCA_902761225.1 uncultured Lachnospiraceae bacterium
TTAGCCAGTCAAGTATTTTCCGAGCTATCACGAAAATAAGCCTGCGAACATCAGGATTTTTCCAAATGTTCACAGGCTCAATAACATTTTGTTATTCTGTATAGAGTAGCAAAATAAAAGTATTTACCAAAAACAATATCCTATAACAAAGTACAAACAAATTTATTCTTTCTTTATTTCAGTTTGGCTCCGTCCTTAAATGCCTCTCCGACTCTGCCGCCTACTTTATAGTATCCATGGGTGTACGGATCAAATGCGATAGCTTCAAGTGAATCAACATCCACCTTCCCATCCTTCATGTTAGCTTCTTCAACGGATGTTCTTAAAACCTTCCCGATAACTCCAAGTCCGGTATCATCGCTCTGATACTCGATAAACTCACACTCCATAGCAATTGGGAACTCATTGATGACCGGTGCATCTACAAGATCGGATTTGGTATATGTCATGCCGCTCTTTGCAAACTTCTCTTTTTCGGTATTTCCGCTTGCAATACCAAAATAATCAGCTTCTACCACATGCTTTGCATCAGCGATGTGAACTACAAAGCCTTTTCTTGCCTTGATGTTCTCAACAGTCTTGTGGGTCTCTGTGAGATTAAGCGCAACCTTATCTCTGTCGAGCATAGTTCCCCACGCCGCATTCATCACATCCACGCTGCCGTCCTCATTGAATGTCGATATCATAAGTACCGGCATCGGAAAAATCGCTTCTGTTGTCTTGATCTCCTGTTTCATTGCTTTAGTTCCTCCTGTCTTTTTACCCTATGGCAAGGTTTACTTACTATGCCGCCGATCACTTACCATCCGGGAAGCTGGTGAAGCATCCTCTCTCAACTTCCGGATAACCGTATTTCACCTTGGCATCAGAAAACGCCTTGATCATAAAGCTCATATTCCGTGCAAGGTTTCTCATGGTCTGAAGTCCTTCCAGATCTTTTTTGACATCATCCGCAGTAAATCCATGTACCTGATTCCAATAAGTTGAAGACGCCACCGGCATACCGCTGATGGTAAAGTATTTGTTCAATACATCAAAGCTTGCCGTATTGCCTCCTCTTCTGCAGCTTACTACTGCAGCTCCTACCTTCATATGCTTTGAAAAATGTGTGCTGTAGAACAACCTGTCCATGAAGGAAATGATATTTCCATTTGGAGATCCATAGTATACCGGACTTCCCACAACCAGACCATCCGCTTCTTCAAGCTTGGGTGCGACTTCATTTACGAGATCATCAAACACACACTTTCCGGTTTCGCTGCATTTGTTACAGGAAATGCAGCCTCTGATATCTTTTGTTCCTACCTGGATCAGTTCTGTCCCGACTCCTTCCTCTTCAAACACTTTGATCATTTCATCAAGTGCAGTCGCTGTACAACCGTGTTGATGTGGGCTCCCGTTTAAGATGAGCACTTTATTCATTCGTTCGTCCTCCGTTTAGAGCGAATCTTTAAGAATCTGCCTGATCTCATCCTTTGTCAGCACTTTATAGCCGCCTTCAAGGATCAATGTTCCTTCCGTGATCCCATCGATCATATCCTCCTTAGCGCCAAGCTCGGATATGTTCATAGCGACACCAATCTTTCTCATCCAGTTCTCCATAGCCTTAAGACCTTCCTCTGCCACCTGTTCATCGGATGATCCATCAAGTGATACATTCCACACTTCTTCGGCAAATCTCTTAAACTTCTTCACTCCGTAAGGCATTATGTAACGATAATAAGGCAGTGAAACAGCCGATAACGTCATGCCATGCGTAGCATCGGTATAAGCGCCCACAGACTGTCCGATCATATGAACCATCCAGTCGGTGGACTTTCCTCTGGAAATAAGTGTGTTCAGCGCCCAGGTTGCTGTCCACATGATATTTGATCTCGCTTCATAATCCTCCGGATTCTCCACCGCTATGAGAGAACTATGGATCAGGGATTTCATCAGTGCCTCTGCGATATAGTCGCTCGTATTGTCATCTTCTCCGGAGAAATACTGTTCGCAGATATGATTAAAGATATCATAGATGCCTGCAACCATCTGTCTCTTCGGGAGAGAAAAAGTAAACTTTGGATTCAGGATAGAAAACTTTGGCATTACCTCGTTCCCGAAAACATGCCCGATCTTCAGCTTCTGCTCATGATTGGTTATTACGGCACCTGCGTTCATCTCAGATCCTGTCCCGGCCATAGTAAGGATACATCCT
>CACWJQ010000104.1 GCA_902761225.1 uncultured Lachnospiraceae bacterium
AAACCAAGAAACGGCTCTCTCGGAAGAGTCAATTTCACTCCGAGAGGACCGTATCTGCTTAGATGTCTTCAGCTTTCGCTGGCATCATGTGCCCCTGTCATAACAGGAATGCTGGCTGTTTTCGGATATATGTATCTGATCAATAATCATTCATTTTCTTTGCCGGTACATATCATCCTCGGTTATCTGATCGTCTGCATCGTTCTTCATATGACAATGTCCGGCGCGGATCTGAAGCTCTACTTCAAGGGTATTTGGGTATTCTTCATCCTGTTCTTCGTATGCTCACTCTTTATCTTTAAGAACCCGGATACAGGATTGGCTGTAAGTTATACTGACCGGATCAACACTGTGATCGAGTCATTGAGAAATTTAGCTGCTACGCAAAAATAAAGTGAACGCAGGAACCGTTCCCGCGTTCACCCATTTTACTAATAAAACTTTTCATTATCCCAGAGGAGATTTCCATCCAGGTCGTAGATCCTCTCGTATTCGTAATCTTCAGGATACTCCTTTGCTTCGAATATCATGAGGGACTGCTCCACTACTCTGTAGCCATCATTGGTGACCATCTCTATCCTGAAGGTCAGGTCATCCCCTATATCGAGTCCCTTTTCAAGTTCGCTATACGTACCGTTCATCGTCTGTTCAGTTATATCAATAGTCTTAAGTTCTCTGCCTTCGGAAATGTAAGTGACAGTGACCGACTCGATCTTATCGGCATGGTCGGGAGTGATCAGATATGATCCTTCGCACTTTTTCCCAAACAGTCCTTCATTTACACTAAAATTACAGTTAATCATAGGGTAGGGAATATAATTCCGGAAGAAATAATCGGGAATATCCAGTGACTCTCCCGTAGTCTCGCCATTTCGTGTTACATTGACCCATGTAGGGAAGCAGTTTTCGAATATTCCAACTTCGGCAGTACATCTGTAGGCTCCGGCAGAATCTTTTTTCAGTTCGATCTCTCTCCCGGCGATGCTGAGTGAAGCAGTTGCACCATCAGACATATCCTTGAGATATATTTCAAAATCCACATTCAACTTATTATCTACAGGATCTGAAACCTCGTAATTAAAGGAGCTCACCTGACTGTTAGCCTGATTCAGCTCTGCTCTCAGATCTTCAATTTCCCATGTAAGTCCCTGGATACTGCTGTCAAGGTTGTTTACCCTGTTCTGAAGACCGGAAATGATACCGGATACTGTGCTCAGTCCTATATAGATCAATACAACAAGAATGATAAGAACTGTCTTATAGATCACTCCTGCGGTGCTCCTGGGTTCAGGAATGGCGCTGTGTGTATCATGCACCTCTCCCCTGGTTACTTTATCAAGACGTTTATTATATGCCACAACACTGACGACTATTATGACCGCTGCTATCAGGGTCATTATGATAATATATGCAAATACACTCATCATTTTCCGCTCCCTCTATATTCCAAAGAATCTCTTAAAATCGCTGTAATAACTTCTTGTTACGTCGACCAGTGTGCCGTTCGTCATTGTAAGGATGTATTTCATGGATAGTGACGGCCTGATCTTTTTTACATGCTTTCTTGATACGATAACCGACTTACTAACTCTGATGAATTCTTTCGGATCAAGTACTGACTCAAGTTCATACATCCTGTCCTGAGAATGATACGTCTCATTTTCGGTATGTATCTCTATATCCTTGCCAAAAGCCTCAATGTATACGATGTCCTCTACAGCTATGCTGATGCGTTCTTTTCTTTCATCCCTCGCCTGGATGAAGGACTTCGTCCCTCCGCTTTCGGTAAGTATGTATTCTCCGTCGTCGCTTATCTCTATGCCGCGATCGGAGAGATACTTTTTGACCGAGTCATACTTTTCTTCCGAAACTGATATTCGGATCTTCATTTGTATTTCTCCCTCCCTTTCGAGGCAATAATAACAGAGCAGAAAATTCTGTAAACAGTTTTGAAACAAGATGCACCAAATAACGGAACAAGATGCAGAATTTATGGAAGATAGACTTCAAATTCCATCTCTGTTCCTGCCTGACAGGTCTGAACGGGCATAGATATCGCCGGACAGTCTGCGCACTATCTCATAGCATTCAAACAGTCCGATGCCGCTGCCGGGAACACCCTCGGAATTGGAGCCTCTCCAGAAGCTGTTGAAGATATAAGGGAGTTCCTTCTCATCAAGGACCTTACCCTTATTTTTCACTGAAAGATAATATCCCTCTTCACCTTTACGGATATTTACGGATATGCCTTCTCCGTTGCCGTACTTGATGGCGTTCTCAATAAGTTGGGACAGTACTCTGCATATGCCATCCTTATCGCTGTTTATCATCGCATTGCTTTCCACGGTAAAAGTATGGGGTATCCTTAGAACATCAAGTCTGTTGCCGTATTCCTCATTCAGAAAGTCAGTCAGTTCGCTCAGGTAAAAGGACGAGCAATTCGGTTCAAAAGCAACAACTCCTACTGAAGCCTTATCGATCAGTTCCTTTACTATGGCGGTTATATCATCCGCATTTTTACTGATCTTAGCAGCAACCTCGGCATCACTGGCATTAACCTTCCCATCCGGCTGATACATGCCCGTTTCTATGGCTTCGGAATACAGCTTGATATTTGAAACGGGAGTCTTGATACCGTGGGCTATTGTGGTGAGCATTGTGAGATGGTCCCTGCTGAGTTCATTGATCCTGTTACGGTCACTGACAAGCCTGTCATTAAGCATGTTGATGCCCCAGGTAAAGCGCCCGAAATATCTGTTCCTAGTCTCGGGGATCTTCTCGGTCAGCTGGTTTTTGGATAATTTCTCGGGATATGCAGAGAGTGTGTTAAAAGGTTCAAGCACATCACAGGCGATGAATGTGTGTCTCTGTTGAGAAGACCGACACTGCTGTCAGTTTCTGCAGGGAGAAAATATACTTTTGACGGAAGCGCGGACGAACCGTATTCGCTCTCATAGTCAGATATACGATCATACCAGATATCATCTATGATCTCATCGTATAGATCTGTGGAAATTTCAGCATCTGCAGATGAAACCGATAAAGCCTCCTGTTCGAATTCCGAAAACACTCTGTTCATAAGAGCGTATGAATCCTTTTCGGATCTCTGAACTGTAACGCCGAAGAAAATATTAGCCGTAATGAAGATCATCGCAAAGAGAAGGATCGTAATTACATAGAGTTTTACTGCTCTCTTCATACTCCGCTTCCTCCGAACTGGTATCCGACTCTCCACACTGTACGGATAAGCCTTGGATTCCTGGGATCTTCCTCCAGCTTTTCCCTGAGCCATCTTATGTGGACATTAAGACTTCCGACATCACTGAAGCAGTCCACGCCCCATATCTCGTCGAATATCTTCTCCTTCTTAAGAACCTGTTCAGTCTTAAATGCTGCTTTCCCGAGAAGATCCAGTCCCTTTTCCGCACTCTGTTCCCACATAACGGAATATCCTTCCCGTTTCAGGAAATCAGAAATAAGCTTGCCCAGTTCTTCATTATCTTCTATTACAAGTATGTCTGTCATCATAACCTTGTAAGTCTGTACCACATCATCCAGGCAATGATCTGCAGTGCCTGCCTTATTGTGTCATAAATGCTGCGCCTGCAGTCTGCATCCATGTTCACATATAATTACCCACCAGGACATACTCGGGTATGTCATCCGCACATCCGCCTATGGTGAATGCCACATGGATATCTCCGGTTGCATAATCCACTATCACGGTGTGAACAGTACCGCTGTTGTGAACATTGACCACCTCGTACTGATCAACCACCTCATGTGCCATTATACCCTTCATCTCAGCCACGGTAAACAGCGTGAT
>CACWJQ010000105.1 GCA_902761225.1 uncultured Lachnospiraceae bacterium
CCAGCCAACTCATCTTTGCCATCTTCACCCCCCGAGCAATCATCACCATTCCTCGACCATACAGGCTTGATATATCCGTACTTCTCAGATGGATACGTCGGCTCTATGCCCATCAGCACCAGATTCTTATCGCTGCTTTGCGCTACATTGCACATGGACCTTATAGTCTCGAAATATCCATCTTCAACATAAGGATCCACAGGGCAGACCACAACTGCCTCATCGGCGGGTACGCCTTTCACATCATGTAGATAAGCTGTAGCCAGTGCTATCGCAGCAAAAGTATCACGGCGGCAGGGTTCAACGGATATCCCAACATTCATTCCAAGCTGATTATGGATTGCGGACACCTGGGATTTGGATGTAGCTATGATTACATTTGCTGAATCATCTACAGTCTTTATCTGTCTGTATATCCTCTGAACCATCGATTCATAGTCACCTGAATACTCCGTCCCCATGGGTACGTTATGCTCCGGCTTTTTGAAGATCTTGATAAACTGTTTGGATCTTACATCATTTGATAACGGCCACAGCCTTTTTCCGGATCCACCTGAAAGCAGGATAATATTCATAAGCTAACACAACCTTTCAATACAGAAATACTGAACCCAAAGCACAAACCGGATCAACCAACAAGCTTCTCCGCCTTAGCCTTCTTCATATCGTTCTCAACCATCAGCCTGACAAGCTCTTCAAAGCTCGTCTTAGTAGGATTCCATCCCAGTTCCCTCTTAGCCTTGGTCGGATCACCCCAGAGATTAACAACATCTGTCGGCCTGTAAAAATCAGGAGACACCTCAACCAGAATCTTTCCGGTCGCTCTGTCTATCCCTTTTTCATCAAGGCCCTCACCCTTCCATTCCAGTTCTATCCCGGCATATCTGAATGCCAGCTCCGTGAACTCACGAACAGAATGCTGTACGCCTGTTGCTATAACAAAATCCTCCGGAGTCTCATGCTGAAGGATCAGCCACATACATTCAACGTAATCCTTTGCATAGCCCCAATCCCTTAAACTGTCGAGATTTCCAAGATATAACTTCTCCTGAAGTCCCATTGCAATCCTTGAAGCAGCCAGTGTGATCTTACGGGTGACGAATGTCTCTCCACGCCTTTCAGACTCATGGTTGAAAAGAATTCCCGAACAGCAGAACATGTTGTACGCCTCACGGTACTCTTTCGTGATCCAAAATCCATACTGCTTCGCGACGGCATAAGGAGAGTATGGATGGAACGGTGTCTTTTCATTCTGAGGAACTTCCTCTACCTTGCCATAGAGCTCCGATGTGGATGCCTGATATATACGACATGTACCTGCAAGCCCGCATACACGAACTGCTTCCAGCACTCTCAGTACACCGGTCGCATCAACATCCGCTGTAAACTCCGGAACATCGAACGATACCTGTACATGCGACTGTGCAGCGAGATTATATATCTCATCAGGTCTTACTGTTCCGATCACCTTAACCAAAGACATAGAATCTGTAAGATCACCATAATGCAAATGAAAATTCTCATTATCCTCGAGATGAGCAATCCTTTCCCGAAACTCAACAGAGCTTCTTCTGATGATTCCGTGAACATCATATCCCTTTTCAAGGAGCAGTTCAGAGAGATATGAACCATCCTGTCCCGTCACTCCGGTTATAAGTGCAGTCTTAGCCATAAAATTATCCTCCAATCACGCAGTCATATGTATTTACACCAGACCCAAACAGAATACCGAGAAAAAATCATCTCTCAGCTCTCATAGGATTATTCAGAAAATCCTCATATGAGAGCCTTATTCCGTCTTCCAGTTCCGTCTTGTATGTCCATCCAAGCTCCGTAGCCTTACTTACATCAAGAAGCTTCCTCGGAGTACCATTGGGCTTGGAAGTATCCCATTCGATCTTTCCTTTATAACCGATAACCTTGGCAACCAGCTCTGTCAGTTCCTTTATCGTCAGTTCCTTACCGGTTCCGGCATTTACTGTTTCGTTTCCGCTATAATTGTTCATTAGGAATACGCA
>CACWJQ010000106.1:0-678 GCA_902761225.1 uncultured Lachnospiraceae bacterium
TCCTGTTGTTTCGATATTTATGGCTCCTATTTTTTTTTTTTTTTTTCTTCATAATGCCGAAGGAAAAGCCAGGCAGAAATGGTGCAAGAAGCTTGTTAAGAACCTGCTGGAAAATGTGGAGCTTACTCCTGAGGAAGAAGCGGAAGTAAAGGGATTCCTTAAGTTTGAAGATCAGACTGATGACAAACTGATCGAATTCTTTGACAGGAAGATTGCTCCAAAGCTTAATAAAGAGATATTCGACTCGGCTAAGAAGGTTCTGATAGTAACTGCGGTGTCACAGAACTCAGTGTATGACATGCTGGGTATGGCTGCGGTGAATTTCAATCTCATTAAAAGACTTGTTGAGATATGCGGATTCAGGCCGAGTAATTTCCAGGTCTGCAGGTTATATATAAGAATCTTATCGATCACTCTTGTTGCCGGAAATCTCGAGGATATGAACATAGAAGAGTTTATCCCGGATATTACGGAAGGAGCTCTGGGAAAGACTCTCGGGATCGTCGCGGCATCTGCTACACAGGGTATTGTCAACGCACTTACAACGCTTCGGATGGCTGCCATTTGTAAGAATTATCTGCTGAATGCAGATGTGTCACTCACAAGAAAGGAGCTTCGAAAGAAATCTTACGCGGAGGCTCTTGAGGTGTTAAGGGCAGTAGTCCAACAGGGTATGGA
>CACWJQ010000106.1:711-2400 GCA_902761225.1 uncultured Lachnospiraceae bacterium
TTTCGGAAGAAAAAAGGAATCACATGAGGAAGGATGAATCATGATATCGGATGAACAGAAGATTTATGAATTATCACAGATCTGGAAGGATGCAGAGTACAATTTTGCCTTCTGGGATAAGGTGAGTATCGATTGGGATGGGGAGTACCGGAAAGCGCTATCCGGAGTGCTTGCAACCTCGGATATGTACGAATACTACCGGGAACTTGCCCGTTTTATAAACCTGCTCGGCGACGGCCATACCGGTATCAGCTTCCCGATGGAGATCATGCAAAGCACCGAGTATTATTCGATGCTTCCGGTTTATCTTGCCAAGATCGGCGATGATTATATCGTCATAAGCGTAGATGAGAAGTATAAGGACGAGATCCCGATGTTCAGTGTGCTGAAGAAGTTTGACAGTGTGGATATTGGAGAATATATCAAAGAGGAAATATACCCCTACATCTGGCATGGGAACGAAGAAGCCTGCGTAAGGAACGCCCTGATCGAACTGCTGTGCGGAAAAGCAGACAGCGAAGCGGTCCTGACACTGGAGAAGGATGGAAAGGTGTTTGATGTCTGTCTGAAGAGAACAGATCCTGCCGGGATTAAGTGGTATGCCTCCGGAATGCCGAATCCCAGGACGATTTCCGGGGAGATGATCCTTGATGAGGAGTCTGTCAAGATCAAGATCACTGAGGATGGCATTGCGGTGATCACGATACCTACATTTATGGACGATTCCGTATCCGGCAAAATATACGGGAAATTTGATGAACTGAGCCAGGCTAAGGGTTATATCATCGATGTGCGCGGGAACGGCGGCGGGAACAGCACCAATGCAGACGCAGTTGCCTCTCTGTTTATCTCAGGACAGTTTGAAAGCTGCGTTGCCGAGACTCAGATCTATGAGCCCACATATAAGGCTTGGGGATTGTTCAGGGACGATTTTAAGAATGTATCTCCTGAAGCTTTACCTCAGATGCACTGGGATGATGACAGCCAGAAATCCTACCGGATGTGCAGACATATATACTTCCGGAGGGAGAGCAACACGGCCCAAAACAACGCTCCCGGAAAATTGGAAGGCCCGATTGTGGTGCTTATGAACAGTAATACCGTATCCGCTGCAGAAGATTTTGTCGATGTCATGAAGATGCACACAGATGCTGTATTTGTTGGAACCAATACTGCAGGAACATCCGGCCAGCCCTATACGGTGAATTTACCAAGTGGCGGCAGCTACCGCATCTGCACAAGACGCTGCATAGCTCAAAACGGTGAAGACATCTACAACAAAGGATTCTCCCCGGACGTCAGGATTACGGTTACACTTTCGGACGTTCTGGATGGATGTGACAAGGCTATGGAAACAGCCCTGGATATGACAAGCGAACGTTTTGATCTTTCGGATTGAGCGGAGCATTTGAAGAAGTATAAAGCGATAGTCTTTGATAAAACCGCTCAAACACGCATGGTTGAGCGGTTTTTGAATGTGGTGTTTATAGGACAGCTCGAAGAGTATAAGTAAGATGCAGGAAAAACAGAAACGTCCCAATGTTCCGCCGAGAGGAGGCAAGTCATGGATTCTAAGGATTTGTTTGGTGATGAGCTTGAGGAGTATAAGCCTCTGAGTGATGATGAGCTCCCTTTTTAAGTAAGTAGGAGAAAAGGATAGGACAATGGCAAAAGATAAATCATATATAT